>NZ_JAJHJB010000034.1:0-52721 GCF_020819555.1 Pelosinus baikalensis | reverse complement strand
CTAAAGATGGATCAAAATCTAGTGCTGAAGGATTTGCAGCCATGGGGCTTGATGCAGATCAGATGACTATGGCATTTGCCCAGGGGGGTCCTGCAGCACAAGAAGCATTTCAAACCGTGATTAAGGCATTAGCCGGTATGGAAGATCCAGTTGCACAAAATACGGCTGGCGTAGCATTGTTTGGCACGATGTTTGAGGATCTAGGCGCCAAAGCGGTACTGGCTTTGGGAGATACTTCTGGTATAGCAAATTCGACTGCAGATACTTTGCAGCAAATCAACGCCGTAAAGTATAAGGACTTTGGATCTGCAATTTCTGGGATTGGCAGGCAATTAGAGACAGGGATATTGGTACCGTTAGGGGATAAACTACTCCCCGCGCTCAATGGATTTGGCGGTTGGATTACGGCCAACATGCCTACAATTCTAGCTGCTGTGATGACCGCTTTTTCTTGGATTGGTAATGAAATTGAATACTTGGCCAATAACTTTGATGTGTATGGTCCTGTATTTGCAGCGGTTATCGCAACGATCTTGCTACCCGCCTTCTTTGCTTGGGCCTCCGCTGCCTGGGCTACAGCAACTGCCAATGTAGCGGCCATGGCTCCCTTAATCGCCATTGCTTTAGTAGTTGGGTTCGTAGTATCGAAATTAGCCCAGGCTTGGAAAAACAACTTTATGAGCATTCGAGATATCACCGGTACCGTGGCTACTTTCATCATGAATATGTTCAATGCCGTTGTAAATTATGTTACAACAGTATGGGGCTATCTAGGACCTTTTATCATAACATCCCTACAATTTATCTATACGATGTTTGCCACGTTCTTTGGCTTGATTGGAGATATTATCTCCTTTATCTTTAGTACCATTGGCATGGTCATTCACACGGCCCTGAGCTATGTGTTAGGGATGGTAACAGGATTCTTCCAAATCCTAACGGGTGACTTTAGCGGAGGGGCAGCTACTATCATTCAAACTCTCAATAATTTAGTTGAGAATATTACCAATCTATTTATAGGTTTGGTTATGGGTGCCTTTAACATTGGGGCAGATTTTGCCAATGGCATCATCAATGGTTTTTCTGGTTTGATCGGTGGACTTGTTGATGCTGCTCAAAATGTATGGAACAAAGTCACTGGCATATTTGGTGGTCAACAAAGTACAAATCTTGGTGATTTAGCTAATGCTGGAGTTAGTGCTGGATCAATAATTAATGGATCTCATGCAAATGGACTTGCAAATGTTCCTTTTGACGGTTATATTGCAGAGCTACACCAGGGAGAGGCGGTCCTTACTGCTAGAGAAGCGGAGCAATATCGGAAGTTATCGCCTGAAAAGACCCAGCAGATCATGAATACGTCGACATCATCCAGCAATACATCCAATGACAACAGAGTTAATGTTGGCAGTCTCTTTGGTAATGTCACGATCAATAATCAAAGTGATATCTCAAAGGTTGTAAAACAAGTAGAAGCATATCTGCTAGAACAATTAAATAGCTCCGGGGAAGGTGTCTACGATGTCTAAAGAATTGTGGCTGACATTTGATAATGGCATAGAAACTCTGCAGTTACCTGTAAATCCGCCTGAATTATCCGTTGGTCAAGGTTCTCAAAATGATAGTACTGACGTTTTTAATTTAGGTGAGGTTACCATATTACAGAAGCCGAAGGCAATGACCTTCGGCTTTGAATGTTTTTTTCCTTTAATGCCTGGACCGTATTTGAATGTCACAGACGGCCAGTTGAAAGAGCCAGCTTATTATGTAGAAGTGATTAATAAATGGCGGGCAAGTTACAAGCCAATTCGCTTCATTGTTACAGAAACAGAAATCAATTATCTTTGTTCCATTGAGGAGTTTTCCTATTCAGAGCGTGCCGGTGATGTCGGTACCCTTTATTACTCTTTGTCACTAAAAGAATATAAGGTCGTTACACCTCGGGTGCTAAAAGATGTCAATGGTGTGCTAGTATATGAAACCAAACCAACCAGGCCGGGGGCGATATGAGTGTATAAAGTACTATGGATAACTAAAGAGGCTCAGCACGATATAAGCGATTATGTGCAGTCCATTACCTGGAAAGGGGCAAAGAGTACAGCTCCTCGATCGCTGGATATTACACTGATTAATACTGGCCGGGGCTTGCATGAATGGCTACTAATTCAAGAAGGTCATACTTTGCTGTTTATGAATGAAACGGCGGAATATTTTAGAGGCACTGTATTTACGCAGAGTAAAAATAAGTCCTTTAACCAGTCGATCAAGGCTTACGATCAAATGATCTACCTGGTGAAAAATAAAAATTCCTACGTGTTTACGAATCAAACAGCAACGCAAATTATCCAGCGGTTGTGTGGTGACTATCAAATACCAATGGGTGAGATCAAAGACACAGAGTATCGGATACCAGCACTGGTAGTTGATGGGGAAACATTATACGACATTGCTTATAAGGCTATTTATGCCACGTTCAAACAGACCGGCCGGCGGTTTTATCTTGGCAGCTCCGGAGGCAATATTTATCTGGCTGAAAAGCTTGACCAGGTAAACTATATTGTCATTGAAGATGAGGTCAATTTACTTGATTTCACATTGGATACCAGTATTGAAGATTCGGCCACGTCGGTTGTAATGGTAGCCGGTGAAGAAAAGTCGGCAATCACGATCAAGGCTAAAAATGATAGCCTTGCAGCTGATATCGGTACGATTCAATACTATGAAAAAGTGACTGATAAGCTAAATTCTGCTCAGCTCCAGGAGCGTGTCAATAAGGCTATGGCTGATAAAGGTAAGGTCATGAATAAATTGTCTATTAGTTGTATAGGTGATACTGGCGTGTTAACCGGTACGGCCATACATTTGATCATCAGAGATATGAATATCTGGCAAGGGTACTATGTTGACAGTGATACTCATGTTTTTAAAGGTAACAGCCATACCATGAACATTGATTTATCAGAGACTGATGAACTGCCAGAAGTAGAAATAAAAACGGAGTGATGTAATTTGCTTGATCTAATTAAACAGGCTGCCAAAGATGTCGCGGCCAGTGGAAATCCGGTAGAAGTATTTGAGGCGGTTGTCCTAACACCTCCACCAGGTCTATCGATAAGGCTTAAAGGGAATGGCAATCTTGTCATACCTAAAGAGCTGATTGTGGTTGCCGAACTTCTGACAAAGCATAAGCGAAAGGTGAAGCTTTCATCGACAGACATTACGGATGAGGAAACCTTAAGAGGGGAAGGACCGCATCAGCACGACCTAACCAGTATTGTACTGGATAATTCAGAGCTGGAATTTTTAAATGAACTTGCTGCTGGTGAAAGGGTAATGGTCATACGTTTTGCTGGTGGTCAAAAATACTGGATATGTGACCGAATTGTTCAGTACTAAAGGAGGGAGAACATGGCATTAACGCCTGATATTACGGTGCCGGTGATTACCTCTCTGACTATTCAACCGTCAAAAACTTATGCGCTGGACTTCGATACAGGTAAAATCGGCGGTATGATCGACGGGCGGAAAGCGATAGAGCAGTTTATCCGTAAGGCCATCTTTACCATAAGATTCAATCATTCGATCTATACAGATGCCTATGGATGTGAAGTAAGGAATCTGATGGGCAAAGGATTCTCCAATGAATTTTTGCGATCCGAGGTTAAGCGGATGATTACCGAAGCTTTGATTTATGACAGTCGGATAAGCAAGGTCTATGATTTTGATATAAAACCCAATGGAGATGAAATATTCGCCGGATTTACCGTGGATACCATTGCCGGAATCATAGCCATTGAGGGGGCGATATAAGTGGCACGCATATATAGTGAAATGACATATGAAAAGATCATAAACAAGATGCTTGCTCGAGTGCCAGATACGATTGATAAGCGCGAAGGTAGCATCATTTATGATGCGCTGGCTCCAGCAGCCAAAGAATTAGAGAAAGCCTACATTGAATTTGATAAAGTTTTAGAACGCGCCTTTGCAGATACAGCACACGAAGAATACTTAGAAATGCGCACAACCGAAATGGGAATTGACCGACAGCCAGCTATTCATGCCTTACGTAAGGCTTTTTTGTATACTGCTAATGATGTACCCATGGATATTCCAATCGGTTCACGTTTTATGTTGGAAGAGATAAATTATGTTGCTGTCGAAAGGCTAAGTGTAGGACAATTTTCACTACAATGTGAAGTTTCTGGTGATGCGGGTAATCGACCGTATGGTGAACTTTTGTCGCTTAACTATATTCCTGGTTTGGCTAAGGCTGAACTGGCGGATATTATCACACAGGGCGAAGAGGAGGAAACAGACACGTCCTTGAAGGAACGGTATCACTTCAGGGTACGGCAGCCAATTACCTCTGGCAATATCTATCATTACAAACAATGGGCGCGTGAGGTGGCTGGTGTTGGTGATGCAAAAGTATTCCCGCTTTGGCAAGGTAATGGAACAGTTAAAATAGCAATTGCCGATTCAGATATTCAACCTGCTATACCTGCCCTTGTTACAACAGTGGCTGAATATATCGAAACTGTTCGTCCTATTGGTGCTACGGTAACAGTAGTATCGGCAACTGGCAAGAGCATTAATGTGGCAGCAAAAATCGTCATGGCTCCTGGATATGCTTTGCAAGCTGTGTATGATGCTTTCTTATCGGCTGTTGACGGATACTTAAAGGAAATTGCCTTTTCCAGTACTTACGTCAGCCATGCTCGTATAGGCACTTTACTGTTTGCTATTCCTGGCGTGGATGATTACAGTGAACTAAAACTTAATGGCGCTGCCGCTAATATTACCCTGTCCGGCGAGGAAATCCCGGTACTAGGCAATATTGACCTGGAGGTGTAGCGTATGGCTTACCCGAATCAAATAGATCAATTTGACGCCAAGCTAAACAAAAAAACAGACGGCAGCGTCTACGTGATTGAGGAACAATTACCGCTTACGGCAGGAAAATATGAAGGTCTGCTTGCCCACGATAACATTACCAATACAACGATTAGAGTATACACTGGTTCCAAGCTGACTGGACAAGAGGTCATAAATTATATTATCTCGGTTCCTTCGGAAACGCCTTGGCGCCGACATATCAAGGTGTTTGCCGATGTGGCGAAGGTTTATGTGACCTATGAAACTCCAGGGGATACCGTGGAGGCTGATGATGTCAATGTGCTGCAGCAATCCATGACAGCCACGCAAACGGAAGTGGAGCGGTATAAAGTGACGAATGATCTAGCCATACATGGTCTTGATACTCGCCTGACTACTCATACAAATAACAAGACTAACCCACACAATGTAACTGTAACGCAAATTGGCGCTGAAACCCCAGCAGGTGCACAGGCTAAAGCAGATGTTGCCAAGAATGTAGCAATTGCCACAGCAGCTAGTGATGCTACAACTAAGACCAATGCTGTACAAGGTAATCTGAATACCCATACAGCGAATGTGACTGATGCCCATGATACGGCTAACCGTTTACAAGCCTTGCGAACAGCACTCACCAACTACATTGACCAAAGTATTGCTGCGATTGTAAGTGGCGCACCGGAAATGCTCGACACGCTGTATGAGCTGTCTAATGCCTTGGGTAACGATCCTAACTTTTCAGCTACGATAACTAATCTCATCGGTCAGAAACTGGCTGCATCCGAAGTCGTAACAGTGGCTACGGCTAATAAAGTTTTACGTCTGGATGCCAACGGCAAGTTCCTTGCAACAGTTATTACGCAAAGTGCGGATTACCGTTTCGTCACAGATACTGAGAAAACAGCATGGACAGGAAAATCTTCTTTGGCGCTGGGAGAAACATCCGCAACAGCTTATCGAGGCGATAGGGGTAAAATAGCGTATGATCATAGCCAGACCGTGCATGCTCCGGTTATGGATATCGCCACACAAGCGGAAGCTGAAACAGGTACAAGCAATGTAAAATACATGACGCCTTTGCGGGTAAAACAGGCAATTGCTGCGAATCCCTTGCCAGCTGGATTAACATGGAACCAGATTAAGGGGGTGTGATATGGCATACGGAAAACTTTTATATTCTTCCTTCATCTATGGTGACTTGGAAGCGGGTAAAGAACAGCCGGAATACCAAATACCCGATCTGATGCGATATCTGCCACGCTATTATTGGGAATCTCCTGAAATGCTTAAACTGCAAGGCACGATTGCCGAAGATATCGGGGAATTGCGCTATTACGCCTTGCCGAATCTATTAGATCAGTTTTTCATTAAGACAGCCACATGGGGCTTAGATTATTGGGAATATGAATTAGGGCTTGCTACTGACAGAAGTAATTCCTACGTCCGCCGCCGTGAAATCATTCAAGCCAAATTAAGAGGATCCGGCACGTCTACCAAAGAGAGAATCAAGAGTGTTGCTATTGCCTTTTCCGGTGGCGAGGTAGATGTGATTGAGTATCCGGAAGAATATCGATTCGAAGTAAAGTTTATAGGTGTCTTGGGAATCCCGCCTAACATGGCGGGATTTTTAGCTATGTTGAATGAGATCAAGCCAGCGCATTTGGGCTATGAAATCAGTTACACCTATACGGTATGGAACATGCTTAAACCACTGATTTGGAATGAAGCAGGCACACGTACGTGGAGCCAAATACGAACTTATGGAGGATAGAATATGCAACAAACACCAAATTTGAATTTAAATAAACCGGATGGTACTGACGTTGTTGATATTACAGATTTGAATGCGAATATGGATATTATCGACGGAAAACTTGGTATAACTGGTCATAATCACAACGGAACTGCCGGGAATGGTCCAAAGATAACTAATGCCGGACTTGCAGCTGGTGCTGCTGATGATACTGCAATTGGCAGCAGAACAGTAAACCAGGCTTTAGCGTCACCTGCTAATGCGGGGACAATCACGCAATTGCTGTCCTGGCTTGCAGGGAGGATTAAGGCAATCACTGGTGCGACAAACTGGTATGATGCACCGGCAATTACATTAGCCACTATTAATACCTTATTTGGTACGTCCGGTCACAGTCATAATGGGACGACCGGCCAAGGACCAAAGATTGCTTACTCTAATATAAACGGTGCGCCAAGTAGTATGACGCCGACTGCCCATGCATCAACTGCGACAACTTACGGAGTATCAACTGCTGCTAATTACGGTCACGCTATGGCGTCTAGTGCTGCGCCGGTTGTTGCTGGAACTGCCAACGCCGGTACAGATAATGGTAAATTTGCAAGAGAAGGGCATGTGCATCCGGCGCAGACTAGCGTTAGTGGCAACGCAGGAACTGCGACAAAGTTAGCGAGTGCAAGACAAATTGCATTAACTGGAGCCGTTACAGGAGCTGGCAATTTTGATGGTTCGGGTAACCTGTCAATAACGACAACTGCAGGAACAGCAGCATCTATTGTGTCGTCTGGCAGTGGCGTAAATTATTATTGGCGCAAGTGGTCGAATGGGGATATGGAAATATGGGGGACAATTACTGGCAATTTGGGCTCCATGGGGAGCCATACTGTAGGTGCAGCGATCGCTTTTCCTGTACAATTTCCGACGGTTTGTAAAAATGTTATAATTAGTCAGCCCGACTGGATAGGAGAAAGCGCATATATTTGGCGTGTCTTAAAGGACAGTAAGAATATTTCAGGCTTTAGCGTGAAAGAAGATAGGTGGGATAATAAAGGGGCAGGAAATCTGGCATCAGCGGATTATTATGCATTTGGTAATTAGTCATAGCAAGTAGCTCCTCTATTAATTTAAATTATCTTCTGTAAATAAAAACATGCCTGATCACCATCATGTTTTAGGTTTAATTCTTGCGCCTTCTCACGATATCGATGGATTTCATTTTGTGAAAAATTTGATTTTTTAAGCTTATTTAAAGGAACTCCTTTTGTATAGCTTTCACTACCTGTAAATTGGAATTCAGATGAATCCCATATTATATCCTTTATAGTAAACTTTGCTTTTTTAGCAAGCAATTCGATACTTTTAACAGTGTGTAAAAATAAATGGCGAGGTGCATCTAATTGCACCCAATTAATATTATAATGTCGCCATGCATAGCTTGACGCAACAGGTATGCGAATAAGCGCATGTCCATTAGGAGGTAAAAGGTCATATATTTTATTTAAAACTTGCTCAGGATTCGACATATGTTCAAATGAATGATGTAACATAATTAAATCAAATAACTTATCATTAATATCAAATATTTCTGATTTGTAAATTTTAACTTTATTTTCATAAACAATGTCCTGTTTAATATTAGGATCAACACCAGTTAAATTTGTAAATCCAGCGTCTAGCATTTCGCGTAATCGGTTTCCTATACCACATCCAACATCAAGTATCCTTGACGAAGGATTAATCTGTGTTTTCTTAGCCCATGTTATATAATTCGGTTTATTTTTCCCTAGCATAATAATTTGCCAATTAATGTAGGGTAGTTAAGAAAATGTAATGTTTTCTTGCGTAATTTATATCTTTTCCATATTGTTTTTGGTTTAGATGCAATAAGAGAAATATAGTCTTTTGGATAGTATTTTGAAAAGTCGGCAGGAATGTTAATTAATTGTACGCAGCCGCAATTCCCACATTCTAAGTACGTGAATTCGTCCATTAATCCTAATTGCATTTCATTCGCAATATGAAAGGAGTTGTTTTCTATATTACCGCAAATTTGACATTGATTTATCAATTAAAGTCACCGTTCCTTTATTAAAATAATAATAATTTCCGATTATGTAAAATTATAGCATGATTTTGTATTTATGCACAGATTGAGATTGTGGTCGTAATAAGTAGGAGCCTTGAGGCTCTATTTTTTATGAGGTGAAATATGAACCGATCCCGTGAACCTTGCTGACGTTTGGTCAGTATTTTTTTATTTTGATGAAGAGGTGAGAGGATGGATGAACGAGAGTTAAAGCAGATGCTGGAGCATCATATCAGGGATCAGACCAAAATATCACGCGAGATGCTAGAACGAATTACCCGAGTAGAAACCAAACAGGATTCTTTATTGCAAGCATGTCCTACGTGTCAGAATGAGATTAAGGAACAAGGGAAAGCGATCGTGGCCGTGACGGAAAGTAGCAAATCGGCCCATCATCGTATCGATGGTATACGGGCCTCTGCAGGACTGATCGCCACAATTGTCGGTACCGTAATTGGGGTTGTATTTACTATGGTAAATTTTGTTTTAAATAGGGGGCATTAAATTGATTACAAGAGAATTACAAATTGCTTATGTAGCCGCTGGGATAATCCTAGCGGCTAATCTTTTAGCTATGGGACTGTTCGTGATATTTGCGAAACTAAAAGATGGCAGGCTAAAAGAATCAATTCGAGGTATTGTTTTTGAGCTAGATCGGTTTGCAGACAACATGGAGAATATTGAAAAACGAAGGGTAGCAATCCAGCAGATTAATGACATTTTAGGGTGGCGCCGCATTTTGGTACCTGGTGCACTGATCGGCTGGATCATCGATGCTGAGGTAGCAGCCATACGAAAAATGCAGAAAGCAACCAATACACCAAATTTACATGAGGGGGAATAATTATGCGTATTGTAATTGATCCAGGACACGCAGGGCGATTAACAGACCCTGGCGCAGTATCACCGTTTACAGGACTCAGAGAATCAGACGTGGTTTTATCAATGGCTTTTATGGTCCAGCGGTACCTGCAAGCAGTGGGGTATGAAGTTTTGTTGACCAGAACCCAGGATGAGCAGCCAGAAACTGACGACTTAAGTTATCGTACTAACTTATCAAACTCTTGGGGAGCTGACTTATTTGTTAGTCTGCACTGCAATAGTGCAGGTAGTTCATCGGCACAAGGTTACGAGGTTTGGACTTCCCCAGGGCAGACCCAGGGGGATATCCTAGCAACAAAAATATTTAACCAGGTTGCTGGTGAGTTTCCTGATCGAGCAGGACGAGCTGATTACTCAGATGGCGATCCGGATAAGGAAAGTAAATTTTATGTACTTGTCTATACCGATGCACCAGCATGCTTGGTCGAGACTGCATTTCTCTCCAATGAAGAAGAAAACGCCTTGTTAGCAAATCCGACTTGGCAAGATCGGTATGCTAGGGCGATTGCTAGGGGCATCACTGATTATGTGGGAGGGTATTAATATGATCAATCTAGATGCAAGCAAGTCGTTTATCGCAAACAACTGGAAATATATCTTGGGGCTAGCAGTATTGCTAGTCCTGTTTTATTTTGGTAATGCTGAATACAAGGAGTGGAAGCAACACATCATTGAGCAAGCTCAGAAAGCCAATACGCAAACAGTTGTTACGTTGCCCCCACAAATCATAAATACTAAAACCGAGACCATTAGAGAGGTTGCCGTACAATCCCCTAGCCAGGAGGGGGCTATTCTGCAATTTGTGGAACGTCAAGGTAAGGTTATTGCAATAGTGAATGGTCAAGAGGTTGAGGTTCCCAATGTATCTGGACAGCCTGACGTTAAAATAGGCGAGAATGGAGAGCTTAGATTTTCTACATCTTCTACTACTAAAATAGACGTAACCGACATGGCAAATGCTCAAGCAAGATTAATTGCTAATCAGGAACTAGAGAAGCAGGCTGCAGTAAATAAAAAGGAAATAGATAAAGAAAAATCCGCTCGGAAGAAGGAGCGGATTGGATGGATACTTGGTACTGCTGCAGGGGGATATTTGCTCACACGTTAATAATCTCCAAAAAACTGCTTTGCTCTATAAAATGAGTAAGGCAGTTTTTTTATATGCTCAGTAGCAAAATTTACTTAATTATGCCTATTGCAATATATAAAGTGAGGTGTACAGTTATCGCAGCTAGAATTAACAAGTAGACGCACTACTGGCTTCGTTTTCAGTTGTATTACTTATGTTAAATACACATGGATCACACAATATTTATACAGACACATGGTCTCTTGTGTATAAGATAGATATTTCAATCATATAAGAAATATCCCCTGGAAATTTAAAGGTTCTATTCAGTCACAATTTTGTCATATACTCATGTTATGCTTAAAATAACAAATTAGGGGGAGTGGTTTCTTATGTAAAATCTAGTTAAAAAAGTAACCATCTTCACAATGCTAGGTACGATGCAAATAGGTTTTAGCGCATCAGCCATAGAAGCTTAGCCACTACATAATGGTAATGGATCAATCACCATGTACCAACATTCCCATGAGAATGATTGCGGTTGACACAAGCGACAAAAGTGTGAAATAAACGCCATGAAAATGAAATGCGTGCATTACCGTTTTTTTTATTGGGATTGCAATTGGTTCATCCAACAATTGATTTTAATGATGATGTTATGGCTAATTTTATGTAACTTGAAAATTTCTATTCGTCATAAAAATAGATAAGCAGATTAGTGGTTTTTAGTCTAATTATTCTTGAACAATCTCATTCGTAAATTACGCTAAAAGGACGTTGAATAATGAAGAAAAATTTTATTTTTATTCTGGTAGGTATGTTATTATTGTTGCCAGGCTTAAATGTTTATGCCTCGCATCATCCGAATATGGAGCCTTTGCACCGGTATTATAGTAGCTCAACAGGTGATCACTTTTATACCACGAATTTTGATGAGCTTGGTAGAGGAAGTAATGGTTATGTATATGAAGGTGTTCAGTGCTATGTATACACCTCTCGTCACCGGGGTACGGTTCCCTTACGTAGATACTTGAACAGCTCAAGCGGAGATCACTTCTACACTACAAGCTTTGATGAGCTTGGTAAAGGGAATGCTTCTTATGTGTACGAAGGTATCGAAGGTTATGTTTATAGTTCACGCCATCCGCAGACGAGAGCTTTGCACCGGTACTACAATAGTTCAACAGGTGATCACTTCTATACCACGAATTTTGATGAGCTTGGTAAAGGAAGTAATGGTTATGAATATGAAGGTGTTCAGTGCTATGTAATCAGAGCTAATTAGCTGTATTGTCTCATTGTTATAAGCAACATTCCATTTTGGGTGTCATGCAAGAAATTTTTACTAAAAATGCAGCCGAAAATAGCGCAGAATAGCATTTTAGCGGTAATGGGTTAGGTAATATTTTCTTAATTAAAATAAAGCTATCCACAAACAAAAGAGCCGTCTACTTAGGTAGGCGGTGCTTTTTATTTGGTTGAAAATATCGAAAAAGCGTTGGTTGGTTTCATCTTTAACACCTCAGAAACATATTATATTATCATAGGAGGTATTAATTTATGTCACACGGAAATTGCCATGAAGACGAAAATAGATTAGAAAGATTAGAATGTGAAGTCGAAGAAATAGAAAGAATAGAACGCGAGCTCCTTCGAATAGCTCGTGAATTGGCTGATGAAGATGATTGTCATAGATAACTTTTAGGTTAGCCCGCATAGGTAGTCTAGAAACTATACTAGGAAAACAGATAAGTTATTTTTTATATTTTAGTAAATCGACAAGCGCTTGCCAATGTGAAATGTCCCTGGGATGGTACCGCAATATAATAAAAGTTATCCACACAAAAGTCGCCTTGCTTTTAAATGAGTAAGGTAGCTTTTTATTTCATACCTATCCACAATTCGATTTACATGTACGGATAAAGAATGATAGGAAAATGAATTTATTTGTACAAAGAACTTTCCTGATGTTTTTTTTACTTTGAGTATTGTTTGGGCATAATAATATTCAGATTGCATAGGCTTTCATAACAATAGTATTGACAAAAAAATGTAAAGAGGTGATAATAGTGCTACAAAGGAGAGTGTTAGATATGGCAAAAACGCTAGAGGCTAACCCTAATTTATTTTTGAAACTAGCTGCGACGTCTATGGGTTTAACAATGGCTACTGCAAAATTATATTCATATTGTTCTCATATAATTAAAGAAGCAAAAGCAGATCTTGAGTTTATGAACGAATTGGAACAAGCTTATGCGTCGGCTGTAGATGAAGATACTTATTTTGCTGAAAAGTTCGTAAAGATTTCTGCCGAGGCAGATAAAATTACATTGGAGATAGAAAAATGTCATGTGTGTTGATACCTATAAGAGGGGAAATTTATTGGGCGAACTTAGAACCGGTTGAAGGATCCGAACAAGGAGGATGCCGACCGGTTCTGATTATTTCTAACACGCTAATGAATGAAACGGCATCGGTAGTTATGGTTATCCCAATGACTAGAAAAGAAGAAAAAGTAAGGGTTGGTCCTTTTAATATTTCAATCCCGATTAAATCTGTCGTGCAAGACGCTAATGGAATTAGTGATTTAAAAGATAAAGGGCATTATTTCGCCCCCCAAGATGGCGTCTTATTATGTAATCACGCTCGAACAATAAGTAAAAATAGACTAATAGGCGTGGTTGGAAAATGTGAGGATAAGCAAATAATAGATGCCATTGAGAATGCAATTAAACATGCATTTGCACTGGAAGCTTGCAATGAATGCGGTGTCCCACTTCGACCAAACGGGCTTTTATGTGCAAGATGTAAACGAATTCATAGAATAAAATGCATAAAATGTGGAGTTGTTAGTCCGAATACATACAAATATTGTCCAAACTGTGGAGGGGGATTATAAATGGAACGCTCTTATAAAGGAGATGAAGTCCTTTCCAAACAGGATGTAATCAATTCTCTTCTTAAATATTTACCGATAATCTCAATATCGTTGAACCAATTAGTATCTTACTTACAGAGCATTATTAATAGCGAAGAATTGAACGATGACGTTACAACTACTATCATTACAGAAGTTAAAAAATTGACTAAAACGGCAAATGTGCTTGTCTCATCAATTGACATTAAAAACAAAGCTGTACGAGAAGTAGATAAAGCAATAATAGATTTATACTTAGAAAGTCTAGATGAGCTTGTAAAAGGGCTTGGAAGCATGATGGCATGGTTGACTGATGATAAACGATCTGAAGAAGATCTTAAAGAGTCGATAGACTTCTTATTTGAGGCAGGGCAAAAAATTATTAAATTGGTTAATAAACTAGTTAATGAATAGCATGTAAACCTCTTACTCTTAATTGAGTAAGAGGTTTTTTATTTTGGAATAAAAAGATCTTCAAGAAAAACAGCTTTATCCCAAAAAAATACCATATTATGATTGTATTCTTTAAAAGTAAAACAAATGAACTCCCTAGTTCCTAAGCTGGGGAGTTTTTCGTATATGCTTATAAAAAAAATAGCATTTGCATAACTCCCATCAATCGAACGGTTGATATCGGTGATGCCATCACTGCATCCGTAACAGGTGCCGATGGCGTGGGAGGGATTGAAACACGGGGGAAATTTAGATTAGGCTTACCCAAGACGCCTTATTAATTTAATACTTATGTGAAGAAAAAGAAAGCCCTATCAATGATGCTGAAAATCATTGCAAGGCTTTCTTAATTGTCTAGAAATTATGAACCACAAAGGCGCAATGCCGCTGCTGAGGCACACAAAAAAATAAGTTGTAAATACCCCTTTGTGTCCTTTGCGCCTTTGTGGTTCCTTTTTATATGTTTTTGTGAAGCGAACCCAAAAAAGAATGATTGTTCGTTTATGTCTTTTCAGTCTTGCACTTTAAAATAGGTATCGATCATTTCTTCGGCGAGCTGTTTTGCGGCAGTAGCTTCGGCTACCAGCAGTAATACAGTTAGAAATTTTTCTACCATATCTTTATTTGCGTTGTTCTCGAAGGGATTATTGATTTTTTCGCAAACTCTATTAAAGCGATCCTCATAATCATTACAAGCATCGAAGTACTCTTCTTTTTGAAACTCTAAAAATGCTCTGTAAATATCATCAAGGGCAATAATGGATGTTTTTTCTTCTGGATGACCTAGGGTTCTTAAAATTGGATTAAAGATGGTTTTCACATCATCTAGAGAAAGAACTTGTTTGAGGTGGTAGATTAGGCTTAGCAGGATAATGTGATTTTTGTCATATTTCTTTTTGTCTGAGGGGTTGAGTAAACCATTCTTAGTATAATTATTAATCATTGCTTTCGTGATTGCAACGCTGGTTTCATCTCCTTTACGGCGATGGTTCAGTTTGCTGTTTAGTAATTCTGTTACTTGGTCTGCATATTGTTTAATAGAAGGGATATCTTCCACTTTTAATTCATTATCGAGTAATTTTGTGGCAAAGCCTTCTAAAACTGATTTTGTTATTTCCATGTTATACACCTCATTTGTATTATAATATTTTTTAATGCTAGATGTCAAAATTATTATAATTATATTATATGAATATAATTACTAGATAGTGGAATACTAATAGGAAAACAGATTACGATGAAGAAAAAAATAGAAAAATATGTTGAATTGTGACAACTACATCTAGAAATAATATAAAATAAGTATTGTAGTTTTTAAAACTACGTGATATTATATGTATATTAGAAATTTACATGGACAAAACCACGTAATGGGATTTTGACATGAAAGGGGTTAGTTATGGCAATTAGTTTACAAAAGGGTCAGAAGATTGATTTAACCAAAGGCAATGCTGGACTTTCCGAGTTGATTGTTGGCCTAGGCTGGGATCCGGTGGAGCAGTCTGGTGGTAATGGTGGCGGATTTCTAAGTGGTCTATTTGGTGGTGGTAAAAAGGCTGAATTTGATTGCGATGCCTCCGTTTTATTGTTAGATGCCAATGGGAAATTTACTAGCAAAGAAAATGTTGTATTCTTTAATAATTTGAAAAGTCCTTGCGGCAGTGTTACCCATTTGGGGGACAATCGTACAGGCGGCGGTGACGGTGATGATGAACAAGTCTTAATCCAGTTACCAAAGGTACCAGCAAATATTCATAAAATCGTATTTGTTGTCAATATCTATGATTGCCAGAAGCGCAAACAAGATTTTGGCATGATTAAAAATGCTTTTATTAGAGTCGTGAATAAATCGGACATGCAAGAGATAACCCGTTATAATTTGACGGAAAGTTATGCTGGTAAAACGGCACTGATTGTGGGCGAAGTGTACCGCCATCAAGGAGAGTGGAAGTTTGCCGCTCTTGGCGAGAGTACGCAGGATCTTTCGATTAGTGCTGTAGTTAAGCGATATAGTTAATAATAAACAGGGGGTAATGAAATGGCAGTGAGCTTAAGTAAGGGACAGAAAGTAGATTTAACAAAAAGTAATCCTGGTTTAAAGAATATTATTATCGGTTTAGGTTGGGACACCAATAAGTACGATGGCGGTCATGATTTTGATTTAGATGCTTCTGCATTTATTCTTGGAGAAGCTGGAAAAGTGAAAGATGAGAAGGATTTTGTCTTTTACAATAACCCAACAGGGGCACAAGGAGCAGTGGTACATACCGGTGACAACCGCAGCGGTGTGGGTGACGGGGATGATGAGCAAATCAAAATTGATATTTCGAAAATTCCTGCTGATGTGCAAAAAATTGCGTTTACCATTACCATTCACGATGCGGATGCTCGTAAACAAAATTTTGGACAAGTTGGCAATGCTTACGTTCGCGTACTCAATGAAGAAACAGGTGCAGAGCTCATTCGCTATGATTTAGGAGAAGATTTTTCCATTGAAACGGCGATTGTCTTAGCAGAAGTTTATCGCAATGGCAGTGAGTGGAAATTCAATGCTATCGGCAGCGGCTTCCAGGGCGGTTTATCGGCACTTTGTACAAATTTTGGCTTAAGTGTCGCTTAATAGAATTTTAATTTAATTTAGGAGGTAGTTTATGGGTATCAATTTAAGTAAAGGTGAAAGAATCAATTTGTCTAAAGAAGCACCTAGTTTGAAAAAAGTTGGTGTAGGTTTAGGTTGGGATACAAACAGCACCGATACAGGAGTTGATTTTGATTTAGATGCTTCTATTTTCATGTTGGGGGCAAATGGGAAAATACCAAGTGAGAAAAGCTTTATCTTTTATAACAACCTAACTTCTCCTGACGGTGCAGTTAAGCATACTGGTGATAATCTTACGGGTCAGGGCGATGGAGATGATGAAACCATTCTTGTAGAACTAGCCAAAGTAGATAGTGCTATTAATGAATTGGTGTTTGTCGTTACTATCCATGAGGCAGAAAAGAGAAGACAAAATTTTGGACAAGTTAGCAATGCCTTTATTCGCCTTTATGATCAAGACACAAATAAAGAAGTTGCGAAATATGAACTGGATGAAGATTTCTCTAAAGAAACAGCCATTGAGTTTGGCAAGTTATACAAAAAAGATGGTCAATGGAGATTTCAAGCTGTAGGACAAGGATACAATTCTGGTTTGCAAGGATTTGTTGACAAGTATTTTGAAGGTTAAATAGCAGCTGCTATAGAAAGACACGAGGCGTTAGGCCGCTACCGCGGACACAAAGAATACAAAGAGGATTGGTGTCTGCTTTGTATTCTTTGTGTTTTCCATTATTTACCTTATGCTGTGATAGTGGTATAGTGCAATAAAGTCGAATTGATAAACGGATAGAAAGGATTATGGATATGAGCTTTTTTGATAAAATCGACATGACGAAGAAAACTAAAATTCCAGCAGCAATCAACCTTACCAAAAGCGGCGACTCTCATGCAATTGATCTGACGAAGAAAACCGGGGAGCTGCGAGTTAATTTGCAATGGGATTCAACGATAGAGAAAAAAGGTATGTTTTCCTTTTTGTCTAAATCCACTCTCGATCTTGATTTAGGTTGTATGTATCGTTTAAAAGATGGCAGTCAGGGTGTGATTCAGGCATTGGGTGAATTATTTGGCTCTTTATCCTCTTCTCCCTATATCGCTTTGGATAAAGACGATCGAACAGGACAGAGTGCAGATGGTGAGAACTTACGATTCACCAAAATGGAAGCATTGGATTTTGTTATCGTCTTTGCTTACATCTATGAAGGAGCACCTAATTGGGAATCAGCTAAAGGTGTAGTTACGGTCAAGCAGCAAAGCGGTGCTGATATTATCATTCGTCTCGATAATCCGGATAAAGGTAAAATCATGTGTGGTTTAATAAAAATTGAAAATAAAAATCAACAATTAGTTGTGACAAAACTGGAAAGATATTTTGGCGGTCATAAAGAGCTGGATAAGGCCTATGGTTTTGGCTTTAATTGGACTGCTGGTAAAAAATAGTGATGAAATGACCAAGAACAGTTGATTTACGGTGGAGGTTTATTGTGGATTACGAGATTTTATATCCGGGTGCTTTTCCATTATTAAAAGTTCAATTAAGGCAGGGCGATTTTTTAAAAGCAGAATCGGATGCTATGGTGTCGATGTCCACAAGTATTGATGTGGAAGGTAAAATGGAAGGCGGGTTTTTAGGTGGTATTGGGCGGATGCTGGCAGGAGAAAAGTTTTTCTTTCAGACTCTTACTGCACGGCGTGGTTCTGGTGAAGTTACCTTAGCCCCATCCATACCTGGTGATATTATCGATGTCGATTTAGATGGCAGTTATAGTTTGGTTGTGCAAAAAGATGGCTTTTTGGCTGGTTCTACGGGAATTGAAGTCTCTAGTAAAATGCAGAATTTAATGCAGGGGATGTTCTCGGGAGAGGGCTTTTTTACACTGAAAGTAAGTGGTAAAGGAACTGTATTTTTAAACTCCTATGGAGCGATTCATGCCATTAATCTGGAGGCGGGAGAAGAACGGATTATTGATAATAATCATCTGGTTGCCTGGCCGGATTATATGGATTATAAAATTGAAAAGGCAACATCCGGTTGGATATCTAGTTTTACATCGGGGGAAATGCTGGTCTGCCGTTTTAAAGGACCGGGTGTAGTTTTGATTCAGACGCGAAATCCGAAAGCCTTTGGTGAGTGGGCAAAAAGCCTGATTCCTGCCAAGTAAATAATAAAATTTGAAGGATTAAGAGGAGCATCAATAAATGATTGAATTTATTACAGGAATTTTAGGGAACTATTCCCATTTTTTTAATATGACGGAGTTTCTCGGAGTTATTTATAATCCAATGAACTGGGCCATTATTGGCAGCCTGATTGTTTTGGAAGGGCTTTTATCAGCGGATAATGCTTTAGTGCTGGCAATTATGGTAAAGCATTTGCCGAAAGATCAGCAGAAAAAGGCATTGTTTTATGGTATTTTAGGTGCATACCTCTTTCGTTTTATTGCCATTGGGGTGGGAACCTATTTAATTAAGATCTGGTGGATAAAGGCTGCTGGTGCTTTATATCTACTGTGGATGGCAATTCAGTTCTTTATGAAAAAGAATAAGGAAGATGATGAAACAGCAGTTCCAGAAGCGCCCCATGGTTTTTGGCGTACTGTATTAGCCGTTGAGATGATGGATATTGCTTTTAGTATTGACAGTGTGTTGGCTGCTTTTGGGGTTAGTGATCAGGTATGGGTATTGTACCTGGGGGGGATTTTCGGGGTCATGATGATGCGAGGGGTGGCGCAGATTTTCTTGACGCTGATTGAACGTTATCCTGAACTGGAAACTACAGCGTATGTTATAATTGGTATAATTGGTGCGAAAATGATGGCATCTGTTTTTAATTATCATGTCAGCCAAGTCGTGTTTTTCTCTACGTTGATTGTCATATTCCTTGGTACTTTTGTGGTCCATCATTTACGTAAACGTACTTCATAATGCGCTACTTCAACTACCTTTCTCCTGAAGAGGAGCAAGCTATCTTTTATTTGTCACCCCAATTGATAAGGATAGATGACCAGTCTTTGTTAGAGTACGCTTTGGGTGCAACCTTGTATATGCCTGCTACTCGTAAAACCATTGCACAAGATGTGATTAGCGGCAAGTTAAAAGGTTTAATGTCCATGGTTCTGTGTCTGGAAGATGCGATTGGTGATAATGAGGTATCAGAGGCGGAGAGTATGATGAAGTATCAGATGCAGCAACTCGCTTTAGCCCTCAGCCAAGGCAGTATCACGGCTGCTGATATTCCACTTATTTTTGTGCGAATACGGGATGTAGAACAAATGTGGCGAGTTACCCATTTGCTAGGGCAAAATGTAGCCTTATTAACAGGTTTTGTTTTTCCAAAGTTTACAGCAAAGAATGGTGGTCTTTATTTTGAGGCTCTTGATAAGATTAATAAATGCCAGACAAAGCCCATCTATGGAATGCCTATTTTGGAGTCACCAGAGATTATGTATATGGAGAGCAGGCAAAAAAGCCTGCTCGAGGTGAAGCAATTGCTGGATTCCTATCGCGAACTAGTACTGAATGTGCGTATTGGTGCAACGGATTTTTCGGGTCTATTTGGTTTAAGGCGCAGCCCCGATATGACGATTTATGATATTTCCGTAATTCGCAGCTGTATTGACAATATTATTAATGTCTTTACTCGCTTAGATAGTGGTTATGTGGTATCGGGTCCTGTTTGGGAGTTTTATTCTAGTGAGCGGGTTTTAAAGCCTTTATTGCGCCACGGTCCTTTTACGGATAATTTGGGGCAAGCAGGGGAAAAGATGCGGGATGCACTTTTGAATCGTTACATGGATGGTTTATTGCATGAGATTGTTTTAGACAAAGCCAATGGATTAATCGGTAAGACGATTATTCATCCGAGTCATATCAAACCCGTACAGGCCTTATGTGTCGTTACCCATGAAGAATATATGGATGCATGCAGCATCCTGGCAGAATCTCATGGGGATGTAGGAGTTGTTTCTAGTGCCTATGGGAATAAAATGAATGAAATCAAGCCTCATACGCGCTGGGCGCAAAAAATAATGATAAAATCAAAAATATATGGGGTGTTTCATGAACAACATAACTTTACCAGCTTGCTTACCTAATGTGCATTCCTATGATATTTTGGAAAATTTAAAGGTTGAGGTACATGTTGTTACGAATGCTTACAACATTCCTATCGATAATTTATTTCTTATGGCCGCGCGAAAAAATACAAAACGCGGCTTTTTGTTTGTCAGTAAAATATTGGGAAAGCACATTCCGGTTCATCCACTGATTCCCTTATTAGGGGGTGGGGCTTTAGCATCACGCTATGCCAGTGTGATGTATCAGCAAAGGGATTTTGAGGAGCATTGTGATTTTTCTAAGGCTTTCACGAATTCATCCCTCATGACAACGGCTTGGGAATATATAAAGAGCAATCCCTTGCCCCTGCCGGAAAAAATATTATTTATCGGATTTGCAGAAACGGCAACTGCTTTAGGGCATGGCGTTTTTAGCTGCTTTGCCCAGAACGCTAAGTACATTCACACAACCAGAGACAATATCGTAGGTGCCGATATGGTATTGAATTTCGCAGAAGAGCATAGTCACGCCGTAGATCATTATTGTTATGGGATTGAAAGAGAATGGTTTGACAATGACGAAACAATCGTATTAGTCGATGATGAGATTACTACTGGTAAATCAGCCTTAAATTTCATTCGTGCCATTCAGCAGCAATATCCTCGTAAGAAGTATGCCGTACTCTCTCTTTTGGATTGGCGTTCAAAAGCCGATAAACAAAAGTACCTTGAGGCCCAAGAAGAACTACAAATACAAATTCATACCATTTCCTTGTTATCCGGGGAGATTGCAGTAGAGGGAGAACCTATGGCCGATGGGCAGGAACCTTTTTCATATGCTGCTCAAAAACATAAAGAGCCTATTGTAGAGAAATTGATCATCAAAGATGATTTAGGTATGGTGAATAATTTTTCCTCGTTGAATACGAAGGCTGAGGAAAATAATATTCCTTATTTGCATGCCACAGGGCGATTTGGTATTACCACTCAGGAGAAGAATGATTTAGAAAAAGCATATTGCAAAATCGGCAATTGGCTGAAACAAAAAAGACAGGGCAAAAACGCCTTGTGCCTGGGAACAGGTGAGTTTATGTATATTCCCTTTCGCATCGCGGGCTATATGGGGGAAGGGGTGAGTGTTCAGTCCACCACCAGAAGCCCGATTTATCCAGTGCAGCGGGAAAACTATGGAGTACAGCAGGCGATTTGTTTTGCCAATCCAGAGGATGGTTCCATTGCTAATTATGTCTATAATATTCCTTCTGATTACTACGATGACATCTTTATCTTTTTTGAAAGAGAAGTAGAGGATAAAGATCTAGAGCCTTTATTGCAGGCCCTAGCGCCAATTGGCGTGAGTAGGATTTATCTTGTAACCTGTGCTAGTCGCTATTTGATCAGACCGATGATTCCTCATCCTAAACCTATTGGCAGCTACAACCCCAGGGATGTTGTTTTCCTGCTTAAAAACATTAGTGGACTTGTTCCTGAACTGGATAATCAAATCAGAGAGGCTGCGATACAAGGTGGCAGGCATTATTCAGAAATGCTGCCTGTAGAATATCAGCCTAAACCTGAATATATGACTTTATTTCAACACGTGCTGCAGGAAACTGCCGAGAAAATTGCCTTGGCTGCTGGTAGTGTGGCAGAGCAGATTATCCATCTTAAGGGGACTGGCCTTGTCTTAGTGTCACTGGCTCGTGCAGGGACACCTATAGGAATCTTAATTAAGCGTTATATAGAGGAACAATTTGGTATCTCATTGCCTCATTACAGTATTTCCATTATTCGTGATAAAGGTATTGATGAAAATGCTTTACTCTATATCAGGCAGCAGCATCCTGATGCCACCATACAGTTTATCGATGGCTGGACTGGTAAGGGGGCCATTACGAATCAACTCATGGAAGCATGTACTATTTTTAATCAAAAATATAGAGAAACAGTAGAACCTGATTTAGCTGTTTTAGCAGATCCGGGGCATTGTGTACGTTTGTATGGGACAAGAGAAGACTTTTTGATTCCCAGCGCCTGCTTAAACTCTACTGTATCAGGGTTAGTGAGCCGTACTGTCCATGTGGCAGAGCTGATTGATGAAACTGACTTTCATGGTGCAAGGTTCTATGAAGAATGGATCAAGGAAGATGTTTCTCTGCTATTTATTGATACCATAGTAGACAAGTATCCTCTGATTGCCCATAAAGCCAGCCAGATGGCCCGAAAACATATTCATGACTTACAGGTACCTACTTGGGCAGGGCTGAATACAATAAAGCAGTTACAAGTTACATTTAATTTGCCTGATATTAACCTGATCAAACCTGGCGTGGGTGAAACTACCCGAGTGTTATTACGGCGCGTTCCTTGGAAAATACTAATCGATAACAAAGAGAATCCTAATTTGCAGCATATTCTCTTATTAGCAAAAGACCGAGGTGTGGCAGTGGAAGAATTTACTGGCATGTCGTATTCTTGCTGCGGTTTGATTAAAACGATGGGAGGAGACTAATGTTATTTGCCAGTGATCTTGATCAAACACTCATCTACTCTGCCCGATCCTTTCGCTTATTGCCTAATCATAAATTGCCAGCAATGAGTGTAGTTGAAACCTATGATGGTAAGGATATCTCCTATATGACCGATCATGGGATCAAACATCTTTTGCAGTTGGCTTCTCAAGCCTCCTTTGTTCCTGTGACAACACGTACGATAGAACAATACCGGCGCATTTCTTTATTTCGCGATGTAATTCTTCCTGCCTATGGAGTGGTAAGTAATGGTGGAAATGTACTTGTAAATGGTGTAATAGACCAAGAGTGGAATCAAAAAGTAAAAAGCAATGTGTCGCAAATGTGTTTGTGTACTCAAGACATACTGTCTCAGTTTGGTGAGATTAGCCATGCTTCATGGGCCGGATCTTTAAAATTGGCAGATGATTGCTTTCATTACTGTATAGTTGAGCGGGAGAACATACCAACAGAGGAGCTTGCCAGTTTTTCTTTATGGGCAAAATCTCAAAATTGGAAAATATCATTACAGGGCAGAAAATTATATCTGGTACCGGCGGTAGTAAACAAGTGGGATGCTGTGTTATATATACGAAATTTATTAGAAGAAAAGACGGTTATTGCTGCGGGCGATTCTCTATTAGATCTGTGTATGCTAGAGCAGGCTGACTACGCAATCGCGCCGAGACATGGGGAAGTCTGGGAAAGCTATTCTAGGGGAACGCTGCCCATTTCATCCGTTCAGTTTACAAATCAGGCTGGTATTTTGGCGGCAGGGGAAATTTTAGATTATGTTAGTCAGTTTACTGCTTATAAAATGCAGGCCTAAGGATAGAAGCATAACCATGTCTGCGCTAGGGATAGTACCTTCTATGCCATATGACTCATGAAATTATAGTGATGCTTCATCATATATAAAAGGGGTGAGGTCGTGGGAGGGAAAGAAATTCGTTTATGGCGATATTGGCCTTTCTGGGGATTGCATTTCGGTGTTCACCTGGTAATCGGCATAGTGGCAATGGTAGCTGGTCTGGTTGTAGTGGCTAAAGGCCAAGTTTTAAATGGTCTAGCACTATGTGGGGCAGCATTGTTTGCAGTACTAAATGGATGGGCAGGATACAAGCAACTGTGGAAAAGCAAAAAGCGTAGAATCAATGCTACCTAAGATAAAACAAGCGGCAGATGTCGCTTGTTTTATTTTTTTACCCATAAAAGATATAAGAATTTATGAACCACAAAGGCACAATGCCGCCGATGCGGCACACAAAGGAAACACAAAAGTATAAACCCTTTGCGTCCTTTGCGTCTTTGTGGTTCGATTCGTTTAATCTGTTTTATTTCAGGATATTGTGGTTACGTCATAATCTTCGTATCTTCGCGGTTCAAAATCTTTTATGTTTAAATAATATTTATAGTTATGTAAACATTACCAAGGATGAAAAACAGGAATTATCAATAAAAAAGCGAATATATATAATCGTATCCAAAAAGAAAAAAATATTATGTAAACTAGAAAGAGAGGTAATTGTATTGAGAAACCATAAATTATGCAGCATGGCAACCCTGGGATTCATGACAGTTTCCTTGATTACGACATCCTTTGGCAGCATTTTTGCTACCCCCGCTTTTGCAGCTGAACCAGAAACTGCTGCTGTGATTAAGGAAGAGAAGAGTAAGGATAATAAAAATTTGTTGGGAGGGCTTTTAGCCGTTGGCGCAATTGCATTAATTGCGGGACATAATAGTCATGATAGTGATTCATCCAGTAAAAATAGCAATAGCAATACAACGTCTGGAAATACTTCAACGAACACTTCTTCAAATACGAATTCTTCCAGTCAGAATGTGACAGCAGATCAAAAGCTTGCTGTTGAGTTGCTAAATGCTGATCGAGCTAAAAATGGCTTGAGTGCTTTAAAAACGAATTCGCAGCTAACAAGTCTTGCTGGAAATTATGCGCAAGATATGATTGATCGTAATTTCTTCGCCCATAATAATCCTGAGGGTCAGACTCCGTTTGATAGAATGAAGAATGCTGGTATCAGCTACACCTATGCAGGCGAAAACCTAGCAATCAATAATAATGTGACTGCTGCGGAAACTGCCTTTATGAACAGCTCTGGACACAGGGCAAATATTCTTAATAAGAATTACACAGAGGTTGGTGTTGGTGTTCGTTATAATAGCAACGGATCAGCTTATGTGGTACAAGAGTTTATTGGTAAATAAAAAAAGGATCCTACGGCTTTTGTGGCTGTAGGGTCCCTTTTTTTAATGGTACATATACTAGGATGTATAAGTTTTAGAAGGCATATTGAACACAGAGAGCGCAGAGAGTACGCAGAGGACACTGAGGATAACTATTTTTTCTCTGTGTTCTGGTGCGCCTCTGTGGTTCGGTAAATGTTTTGTCTGTTTTTAAATTTTCCTATAGTATAGCGGGATTGAAAGCTTAGATCGAAACGCCGCATTTTGGGCACATGCCGCGATGCCTATGATAATCAAACTCATGACCACAGCAAGGACATAACTTATAAAGTCTATATTGGCATACTCGATACAGTTTGTAATATGTTTTATAGGTTTTAACACATTCTTTTTCCATTTTACATTTCATTTTGTCCATATCAGAGCACATCGTAGAATAGCAATCATGGTCAGGCTTTTCTTTCATACAAGGCATTTCACAGTCATCATAATCGTCATTGTCATCCATTTTGCAATGATTTGGTTTGGGTTTATGACAATCATATTTAGGATAATTCATTGAACTAGATCCTCCTTTTATTTAAAAATCTGATATTGGGTTGCTATATTCTATGCGCATCAAGGTAAAAGTGTTATGTTGCAATTTCAAAATAGTAAATTATTGATGGGGATAAAGAAGACTTAGCCGCTCTTAACTCCCACTTGTAGAAAGGAGTTTTAGAGCGGTTTAGTCATCGGATAAAACAGGGAAGATCTTTTAAAAACTCTTTTTTGCACATAAAATATCTTACTGGCATATATATAAATAGAACATAAAAGGGGGGGGATATGTGTGGATGAAAAAGATACACGTCTAGGTTATAATCAATGTACATTAGGTACCGAAACGGGACCGCAAACTATCATCGTTCGCCAGGTAATCGGCGCGGCTGAAGAGCAAAAGGTATTGGATATTCATGTAGTTGTACCAGATAGAAAACCAGCTATTGAGCAAATTGTAGATGTTTTTGTCAAAGATGTATGTATCGATTGTGTTGATGTTATTCATAATAAGGTAATTGTACGCGGGGAATTTGAAATTAAAGCGATCTATGTAGCATATTTGCCTGACCAACCAGTGCATGCTGTTGAAATTAAACATTTTAAATGGACTCAGGATATTGAAATCCCTGGCGCACGTAGAGGTATGGATGCAGATGCAAATGTTATTGTAGAATTTGTCGATTATGATGTAGATTGTCATAGCCGTGCCTACAAGTACAAATATGGTGATTATGATAATTGCAACGATGGTAATTGCAAAGATCACCACCATCACCATGACCACGACGATTGTGACGATGATTGTGATGATCATTGTGATGATCATCATGATGATTGTGATGACCACCACCATCACCATCATCACAGATGGACTCGAGAATTTGATGTATCTGTAGTGCTTAAAATTGTTGCCAAAGTTATGGCTGATCGCCAAGTGCAAATCGGCGGCAATGCAACTATGCCTACTCAGCCTAAAGGATGATTACTACGCTACTAATTTGCTAAAAAGGGGGGGAGTTTAATGAGTGATGAAGTAAAGCAAGATTCTGATGTAGATGGCAAAAGAGCAATTGATGATTCAAATATGATGTGCGGATGCCCAGAGCCAGGACCGGAAACTATTTCTGTGGAACAGGTTCTAGGTGCAGAGATGAAACAAAAGGTTGTAGAATTTGATATGATAGTCCCTGACCCAAAACCGGATATAGAACAAATCATAGATGTGTATGTCAAGGATGTAGATATAGATAGTGTAGACGTTATTCGAAACAAAGTTATTATACGTGGTGACCTGGAAGTTAAAGTTATGTATGTAGCGGATTTACCAAATCAGCCAGTTCACGCGTTTGAAAGAAGGCATGTACGCTTTACCCGGGATATTGAAATTGAGGGCGCAGAACCTGGTATGGATGCTACTGCAGATGTTGTTGTTGAGTATGTAGATTATGATTTTCATCGACATCATAATAGACGCCAAGTGCATATCACCATTGTTCTAAAATTTTGGGCACGGGTTATAGCCATGACCGAAATGGACGTATATGGGTTAACACCAATCACTGAATATGGTCAAATCGAATACAATAGTGCTAATTCTCAAAGCGGCAGTTATGCTTCTGGTAATATGGGTGATGACGATTATACTGTTTCTGCATCTCAGACTGGTGGCGGGGACATTGAGGCTGTTGGCTATGAAAACGCCTTTATAACGGGATCAGGAAATGGTGAATATGAAAATATGTATGTAACAGGTCCTGGAATCCCTCAGACTGCTGGAACTAAGATGGGGATTAGTGGTACAGCTACGATCACGGGTAGTTCTGTTAATATCCGGACAGGTCCAGGGACCAATTTCCCTGTAGTAACGAAGGTCAATAAGGGTGAACGAGTAACGATTAAAGAACAGGCTTTTGGCTGGTACAAAGTAGTTCTTTCTGGCGGTACTACTGGATGGGTTGCTAGCTGGCTAGCGGATACTGGAAATGGTACTGTACCGACAGCCCCCAAAGGGTAATGAGTGCATTAAAATACCGCACAATCTGCTTGCGATCAAGTAGATTGTGCGGTGTTTGTTCTAAGTAGAGAAAGTATAGACTGTATTGGTGGAAGAATATAAGATTTTATGAACCACAAAGGAGGACACAAAAAATAAAACCCTTTGTGTCCTTTGCGTCTTTGTGGTTCCTTTTCGTTTTACATGTTTTAAAAGCTCAGCGTTTTTTCTTATGAAATAATTTTTAGGGTAGGAGCATATAGTGTATCATGTGCTTTTAAAAACGGATTGATTTGTCATATTTTTAAAAATGAGGGGGGAAAAGAGTGCTTACTGCTGTTGAATATCTTGGCTCAGTGGGAGTGGGAGTAACCGTACCCCGCGTGTTTCGTGCTGATGATGGCAATATTTATGTCGTTAAATTACAAAATAATCCCATGGGTACGAAAGTGTTGGTCAATGAATATATAGCCTGCTGGTTTGGGGAACGTATGGAGCTGTGTTTCCCTCCAAGTGATTTGATTCAGATTGAGGAACAGGTTTTACAAAGACATAAATCACTGAGAGGCACTGGCATACGGGCTAAAACTCATTTTGCAAGTAGATACATACCGAGTAATAAATATGTTGTAAGAACGAATTTATCTAAGGCAAGCAATAAGAGTGCGATGGCAGGAGTGATGTTGTTTGATCATATGTTTCATAATATTGATCGAACAAAGAACCGTAAAAATTTGTTGGTACGTTTACAAGATTCTGCTTATGTGCTATACGCTATCGATAATTCCCATTTGTTTGTACGTGGACGATGGAATAACAAAACGTTAGAAAAGTTGGCAGAAAAAATTGTTGTAAATCGGCGTAGAGCATATGGCTGGCTGTTGACTTATTTCTTTACTTCTGGGGATTTTAGCCCTTATGCTGCTAGAGTTAGGGAGATTAAAAAAGAAGATTTAGTCCAGCTAGTAGACTCGATCCCCCAGGAATGGCTGCCTAAAATTGAGGAACGAGATGCACTCCTCAATTATATGCTCCGGAGATGTCAGATGGTGGATCAGATTGTTTTACGCTTATGCCAGTCAATTCCGGATGTAAACAGGCGTACCCACTTTTACTAAAGGATAGATTTGTTCTACGTTTTGATTATGCATGCGAATACAGCCATTTGAAACCATGGTGCCAATCAGCCAGGGGCGATTTGTGCCATGAATTCCATAAGAATCATAATTGAGACCTAACCAGCGAGTTCCTAAGACGCCTCCAGGATTCATGACTTTGAGTGCAATCGCATAATTTCCCAGTGGCGTGGGAGTTGTTAGTTTACCAATACCTACCGGATATTGATGCATTGGTGTATTGCCATTAAATAGTGTTAGTTGACGAGATGAGGTTGTAATTAGAATATTAGCCCTTGGCAAAGAGAAATCCGCTCGTTTGGCGGCTGGTGATAAGGTGGTAATGGTAGTGGTAGTTGCCTGATGCAAACGGCAATAGGTAAGAGGATCTACGATGCCAGTTGCGGGTAAGTTTTCTTTTTCTTGAAATAAGGTGATTCCACGAATGGTCTGGGTATCATACTTCTGGTGAATCGGTCCCTGGTATAGATTCTTATGGAGCAACAATTGTTGTATTTCCCCAATGAGGGGATGCTCACTTTCTTCTTCAAAGGCAATGGATGCTAACCTGTGAGATAAATAGAGTGTACGAACATTCATAACATACACCTCCTGCAAGATCTTTAGTTATTATATGTAAGTAGAGTTTGGCTGGTGCCATGCATCTTAAAGCAAGAACTTGCAGGAGTAATGAGGAGTACATGCAAAATAAAGAAATTGGGTAAAATAATTGTATAAAATATTACTGGTATTTGCAGGCAAACACCGCTATAATATCGAATATAATAATAAATTTGATCTTTTGATGAATTATGGAGGTGTATTGCCATATGGAAGATATAAAGGTAGAAGATGAATTGCAGTTGGTCACATTTAAGCTGGCCAGTGAGGAATATGGGCTTCCGATTACGAAAGTTCAGGAAATTAACCGTTTATTGCCAATCACCAAATTGCCTCAGACACCTTCGTTTATGGAGGGAATTATTAATCTTAGAGGTCGTATTATCCCTGTTATCGATTTAAGAAAAAGGTTTCAATTGCCAGTTACAGAGCATAATGATGATACACGTATTATCGTTGTAGAAATTAATGGACAAACAGTAGGTGTGACCGTTGATGCAGTGACAGAAGTCGTGCGGCTAAGTGCTGCAGATGTAGAGGATCCTCCTGCTTCCATCGCTGTAGATTCTCGTTATATTAATGGCGTAGGTAAGATTGACGATCGCTTAATTATTTTATTGGATAGTAATCAAGTTTTAACAGCGCAAGAAGAAATTGCTGTAAAGCAATTAAATGAGTAGATGAGTATGTTAACGGTAAAGGGAAATGCAAAAATTAATTTAACGTTAGATGTTCTTTATAAGAGAGAAGATGGATTTCACCAGGTAGAAATGATTATGCAAGCCATCGATCTTGCCGATATGCTACGTTTAGAAGAAAGACCAACGGGTAATATTAGTATTGCAGCTACAATTGCTCGTTTGCCCTGTGATCAGAGAAATCTGGCATATCGTGCAGCTGCTCTTATAAAAGAGACTTGCCAAGTGAAAAGCGGTGTACATATTTTTATTGATAAAAAAATTCCAGTGGCTGCTGGCTTGGCGGGCGGTAGTACGGATGCTGCTAGTGTCTTATTAGGACTGAATCGTTTATGGAAGCTGGGCCTAACCACCCATGAACTGGAACGATTAGGAAGTAAGTTAGGTTCTGATGTGCCTTTCTGTATAAAAGGAGGAACCATGTTAGCTACAGGGCGGGGCGAAATTCTCCAGCCTCTTACTGATATTAAGCCTTGTTTTGTAGTATTGGCAAAACCTTCTGTAAGTGTTTCTACTGCCTGGGTATATCGTCAGTACCAAGGTCAGAATGTGAAGGTTCATCCGGATACGGCTGGAGTAAAATCCAGTCTGGATCAGGGGGATTTAGTGGGAGTAGCCAAAGGATTGTGTAATGTTTTAGAATCTGTAACCATTCCAGTCCATCCTGAAATAAGAAAACTGAAACAAGCTATGATGCAACATGGGGCATTGGCTAGCTTAATGTCAGGCAGCGGTCCTACTGTTTTTGGTCTGGCAGAAGATCAGGCAAAGGCAGAATATATTGCACAGAAGCTTAGAAGTCAATGTGCTGCTGACATATTTGTTACTAAAACAGTAGGAAGAAGTGAGGGAGTATAATGGAACGCCGATTATTGCCAATAAAATTAGACAGTTATCAGCCCCTCAGGGAAGTGGTGTGTGAGACCTTGCGTAGTGCAATCGTTTCAGGTGTTTTGCAGCCTGGTGAACGCTTGATGGAGATTCAAGTAGCTGAAGAACTAGGGGTAAGTCGCACTCCTGTACGGGAAGCCATTCGTAAATTGGAACTGGAAGGATTTGTGGTCATGATACCCCGTCGTGGTACGTACGTATCCGATCTTTCCATTAAAGATATTACGGAAGTATTTGAAGTGCGTACTTCTTTGGATATTCTAGCCGCAGGACTGGCTGCAGAGCGTATTACAGAAGAAGAGCTTGAGCAGATGGAGCGTTTGCTGGTGGAAATTGGCGGCTATATTGAACACAATGACATGGAAAAAATTGTAGAAGCCGATAGCCAGTTTCATGATATTTTATATCGGGCCAGCCGCAATGAACGCCTTGTGGGTATTATCAACAATTTGCGGGAGCAATTGACCCGTTTTCGCTCATTGTCTATGTCATATCCAGGACGACTCAAAGCGATGTTTGCAGAACATACTCGCATGGTAGAATCATTAGGGCAGCGCAATGTGGCTTTAGCTCAGCAGTTTGCCGGAGAACATATGGCGAATGCGGAACAAGTTTTGTTAAAAAATATGCTGGAACGCGGAGCGGATTCGAGTGAAGAATAGTTTTTAGGTTTTTAGGATAGTATATAGAAGACTTGTGCTTTACCTGATAATCAAGTCTTCTGTATTTATACGCAGATTCGCATGGGAGGTTTGGGTTATATGTATGATGCCATTATACTGGCTGGCGGTGAAAATAATGAACATTTGAGTAAGTTTTCATCTCAGTCGTATGAGGCGATGATTGAAATAGCTGGTAAGCCTATGGTGACCTTTGTGGCAGATGCATTGGCTGCTTCCCTCCAGGTGAAACGGATTTTTATCATGGGACCAATTCCACAATTAAAAAAATGTACCTTTCCTGAAGATACCATATTACTTGAGGGAGGCCATACCCTTATTGAAACGATTCAACTGGGGATCAAGGCTCTTGGGCACGAGAATAAGGTATTAATCGTTACGGCTGATATTCCTCTTTTAACACCAGATGCCATTACTGATTTTCTTCGTCAATGTGACGAGGTAGAGGCGGATTTGTATTATCCGATTGTGAGTAAAGAGATCAATAATAAATGTTATCCGGGAAGCAAACGTACGTATGTGAGATTTAAAGACGGAACCTATACTGGCGGTAATATTTTTTTGGTGAATCCTGCAATTGTACCTCAATGCTTGACTGTAGCTGAAGGACTGATTAATAATCGCAAGAATCCATTTAAACTTTGCTGCTTATTAGGATGGGGATTTATTTTGCAATTTTTACTGGGCACATTAAGCTTGACTAAAGTAAAAGAAAGAGTAGAGACCTTACTAGGTATTACCGGCTCTGTGGTTCAGTCCAGCTATCCTGAGTTGGGGATCGATGTAGACAAACCTAGTGACTTAGAGTTGGTACGAACTACCTTTTCTTTCCGTATATAATATAGACCAGCAAGACTTGGCATACGCCAAGTCTTTTCTTATAACCAAAGGCACAATGCCGCTGCTGCGTCACACAAAGGAGTGCACAAAAAAATAAGCCCTTTGCGTCTTTGTGGTTCAATCATGTCTACTTCGTATTCTTCGTTATCTTCGCATATTCGCGGTTCAAAATGTTTTATTTTTTATAGTTTTTTCAAAAATAGTGATATAATATAAAAAAAGTACATATCTTGCAGGTATTTCACTTTTTACGGAGAAAGTGAATGAAAATATTAAAAAATACAATAATATTCGGTGTTTTTCATGATGGAGGATAAAAAGTAATGACTAAGGTACGGAGAGTAGAAAGAATCGTAGCCCTGACCAAAATGCTAATGGATATGCCGGGGCATTTATTTTCATTAGGACACTTTAGTAACTTGTTTAGTACAGCAAAGTCAACTTTAAGTGAAGATATGGTAACAATAAAACAATCAATGCAGGAATTCGGATTAGGAACAGTGCAAACCGTGTCGGGTGCATCTGGTGGCGTAAAATATGTCCCATATCCTTCGGAGGAACGCATCAATCATATGTTGACGCAGATGGCAAAGCAGCTTTCTGATCCGGACAGGATTATACCTGGAGGATTCTTGTACATGTCGGATGTTTTATTCACGCCTGAATTAATGATGCAGGCTGGCGAAATTTTCAGTGCAAGATTTTCGAGTGTAACCCCTGATTATGTTATGACCGTGGAAACGAAAGGAATTCCCCTGGCATTTTCTACTGCTCGGGCTTTTGGCCTGCCTTTGGTCATTGTGCGGCAAGGGAGTAAAGTTACAGAGGGACCTTCAGTAAGTATTAACTATGTATCGGGTTCTACGAAACGGATTCAAACCATGTCTCTGCCCAGACGGGCATTGCCGTCCGGTTCTAAAGTACTGGTGATTGATGATTTTATGAAAGCTGGAGGCACAGCTCAGGGAATGATTGATCTAGCAAATGAGGTGGGGGCCCAAGTGGTAGGTACAGGTGTACTCATCGCAACCATTGAACCAGAAAAGAAATTAATAGAAGATTATTTAGCATTATTGATGCTCCACGATGTTGGGCAACATACTAAGATGATTGATATTCGACCCGTATTGTAGGAAAGAATTGTATATCGATTCATAAATTGGGGAAACGAGTTAAAAATAAGGATGCTCTTACATATGGAGGAAAAGTGATATGCAAAAAAGTATTAGTTTGGCAGATGTTCAACAAGCTCATCAAGCAATGTACAATGTGATTCATCATACGCCTCTGGATAAAAGTGTTACATTTAGCGGCATGGCTGGTTATGATGTATATTTAAAACTAGAAAATTTGCAAAAAACAGGGTCTTTTAAATTGCGCGGTGCTTATAATAAGATCCATTCTCTAACGTCGGAGGAAAAAGCAAAGGGTGTTATTGCAGCTTCTGCAGGTAATCATGCACAAGGGGTAGCTTATGCTGCCAGAATGATGGAAACAAAGGCAACGATTGTAATGCCTGAGATCGCACCTTTAGCTAAGGTGATGGCGACTCGGGGGTATGGCGCTGAAGTAGTTCTGAGTGGAACGGTGTATGATGATGCTTTTCATAAAGCCCAGGAATTAGAAGTAGAGACGAAACAGACTTTTATTCATGCCTTTAATGATGAAGCGGTCATTGCCGGGCAAGGGACCATCGGGCTTGAAATACTGCAGGAGCTTGAAGATGTTTCTGCCATAGTAGTTCCCATAGGTGGTGGCGGATTGATTGCGGGGATTGCGTTAGCTGTAAAAGAGTTGGCACCCCATGTGAAAATTTATGGTGTGCAAGCCCAAGGTGCTCCGGCGATGTATATGTCGAAACATGCTCATGTGCTTAAAAGTACGCCAGACGCTACGACAATTGCCGATGGTATTGCCGTTAAGATACCCGGGAACATTACTTTCCCTATTGTAGAGCAGTATGTGGATGATATTGTTGTAGTGGATGATGAGGCGATTGCTAGTACCATTTTAATGATGTTGGAAAGAGCAAAGTTAATGGTAGAGGGTGCGGGAGCCATTGCTCTGGCTGCTATACTGAATCATAAAATTCCAGCCCATGGCAAAGTGGTTAGTGTGGTGTCTGGAGGAAATGTTGATGTCAATTTCATTTCTCGTATTATTGAACGGGGACTGGTTAAGGCTGGCCGCCGTATTAAGATTTCGACGCAGATTACAGATCGGCCGGGTTTATTACAACAATTATTAACGGTAATTGCAAATTCAAGGGCGAATGTAATTGGTGTTTTTCATGATAGGGTAGAACAGAATGTGCCAATCGGACAGGCGATTATCGAGATTAGCTTAGAGACACGGGATGCACTGCATACGGAGCAGATTTTAACCAATTTACGTGAGCATGGGTATAGCGCTAAGATTATCTAGTACCTTGACTGAGTTAAATTTGAGGTTAGGTTGGGGAGATTTTTTTGTCCTGCGAGGCGAAGGAGCCGCGCATATCGGCTATATGTAAGGTGACGACAACGAAGCTGGGCGGAAAAAGATCCTCAAGATAAACAAAATATAACTTTGTCAAGGTACTAGAATATTCATTATAATTAAACTTTATTATTTTAGCAGGAATGTTGAAATTGATGTCGAAAATTAAAGAAGTTTGGGGGAGTGGATACAAAATTCATTACCAATGATTAAGTGAAGTTCCGATAAGTGCGGCTTCGACTGGCGGTGGGTTAAAACTCCATCGCCAATCAAGTCTTCTTTAAGAAGGATCGAGTTTGGATGGAGGAGGAAGGTTAATGTCTGATTTACTAGCGGTGATTTTAGCGGCAGGCAAGGGTACACGAATGAAGTCAACCTTGCCCAAGGTGTTACATCAGATTGGTGGTAAGCCAATGGTGCAGCATGTGCTGGATGCAGCTCATATGGCTGGAGCTAAAGAAAAAGTTGTGATAGTTGGCTTTGGAGCAGAATGTGTTGAAGCAACGTTAGGAAAGCAAGCTGAGTTTGTTGTACAAAAGGAACAACTAGGAACAGGCCATGCTGTTATGCAGGCCAGGGATTTTTTGCAAGAATTTGATGGGACGGTTATGGTGTTATGTGGTGATACACCCTTGCTGAAAGGAGAAACGCTAAAAAGACTCTTTGCTGAGCATAAAGCCGCCAAAGCATCGGCTACGGTGTTAACAGCTCACATGATTAATCCAACGGGCTATGGACGTGTGGTTCGTGATGCCAGCGGACAAGTCTTAAAGGTTGTAGAACAAAAAGATGCCAATAGCAGGGAACTTGCTGTTAATGAAATTAATACAGGGATTTACTGTTTTGAGCGTGCTGCTTTGTTTGAAGCATTGCAGAATACCAATTGTGATAATATGCAGGGCGAGTATTACTTAACCGATGTAATTGGTATATTAGCAACGTCTAATGCTAAGGTGTGGGCTGTGGGCGTAGATGATTTTCAGGAAACACTTGGCATTAATTCTCGCATGCAATTAGCAGAAGCAGAAAAAATCTTCAGAAAACGGAAGCTAAAAGAATTAATGGATCATGGTGTTACCATCATGGATATTGACAGTACCTTTATTGACCAGGAAGTTTCTATCGGTGCTGATACTGTGATTTATCCTTTTACATGGATTGAAGGAACTACGGTCATTGGAGACAATTGTCAGATCGGACCGAATAGTCGTATTCAAAATAGTAAGATTGGCGATCGCGCTACCTTGCATTTTATCTATGCCCATGATTGCGAAGTAGGTGATGATGTGGTAGTGGGTCCTTATGTTCACTTGCGGCCCAATACGGTTTTAGCAAAGGGTGTTAAAATTGGTAATTTCGTAGAGGTGAAGAATTCCCAAGTTGGAGTAGGGAGTAAGATTCCTCATTTAAGCTATATTGGTGACACGGATATGGGAGACAAGGTTAATATTGGCTCAGGCACCATAACCGTAAATTATGATGGTAAGAACAAGAATCGCACTAAAATTGAGGATGGAGCCTTTATTGGTTGTAATACCAATTTGGTAGCGCCTGTGACGGTGGGGAAAGGTGCTTATGTAGCTGCGGGTTCAACAATTACGAAGAATGTGCCAGCAGATGCTTTGGGTGTAGCCAGATCTCGCCAAAGCAATATTGAGGGCTGGGTAACCAAGAAATAGTGTTGTTATTTATAAGAAAATAGGTAGCATTAGAGAATCGATAGTAGCCCTTTAATGCGTTTATGATAGATGTATCTGTGACAAAAAGCATAATCAGGAGGTAACGTTTTACAATGGAAGATATGAAGAGATTGCGGATTTTTTCCGGTAATGCCAATCCAGGGTTGGCCAAGGAAATTGCTGACCATTTGGGTCTTACTATGGGGAATGCTTTTGTGGGGCATTTTAACAACGGAGAGACGCAAGTCATCATTGATGAGAGTGTGCGCGGTAAAGATGTATTTATTGTGCAACCTACTTGTAATCCTGTGAATGACAGCATGATGGAACTTTTAATTATGGTAGATGCTGCTAAACGGGCTTCCGCGCGTACAGTTACGGCGGTAATTCCTTATTATGCTTATGCGAGGCAAGATCGCAAAACTCGGGGACGTGAACCCATTTCTGCGAAACTCATTGCGGATTTATTGACGACCGCTGGAGTGAATCGTGTCTTGACAGTGGATTTGCATGCAGGGCAGATTCAGGGGTTCTTTGATATTCCTGTAGATCATATGCCTGGTGTGCCTTTATTAGCTGATTATGTTCGTTCTAAGAATTTAGATGATCTGATTGTTGTATCGCCGGATCTAGGTGGCGTTACACGTGCGAGACAATTAGCAGATCGACTGCATGCACCGATTGCAATTATTGAAAAGCGCCGCCCCATGCCTGGTGTAGCAGAAGTCATGAATTTGATTGGTAATGTAGAAGGAAGAACTGCTGTTATGATTGATGATATTGTAGATACGGCTGGATCCTTGACAGAGGGTGCTAATGCATTAGTCAAATTTGGTGCAAAGGAAGTCTATGCCTGTTGTACACATGGGGTTTTAAGTGATCCTGCTGTAGCTCGCATTGAAGCATCCACGATTAAAGAACTTGTAATTACCAATACGATTCCTTTACCTCCAGAAAAAGAAAATGCAAAAATAAGGGTATTATCGATTGCGCCTCTTTTGGGTGAGGCCATTCTTAGGATTTTTGGTGAACTTCCAGTAAGTAGAATGTTTGACGAATAATCTATATTGCAAAGAAACAGGGCGCATCATGCGTCCTGCTTTTTTAATAGCTTAGAAAGTATAATTTTCGTAGGTGGAAAATATAAGAATTTATGAACCACAAAGGCGCAATGCCGCCGCTCGCGGCACGCAAAGGAGTGCACAAAAAATTATAAATAACTCCCTTTGTGTCCTTTGCGTCTTTGTGGTTCGATTCGTTTTATGTTTTTAAAGATGTGTAAGTATTTTTCTTATTGTTCAGCACCCACCTGAGGTTAAGTAAGATATTCCAACATCTGTTTCTGATGTTTTTTCTCTGTCTATCATATGATATAATTCCAGTAAGGTTGGTGATGATAATGGAGCAGTGGGGAGCAAATGGAGAAATAAGCATAGAGCAGGCTGGGGTCGCTGATATATCAGCTATTGCAGCTTTATTTACCGCAAGTTTTGATGAGAGTGTACGGCATCATTGCGGAGGAAAGTTGCCAAAACCACAGGCCATGCAGGATGTATTTACATTAGTATACCAGGCAGAACCCCAGGCTGCATTAGTGGCTCGCACTTTATCAGGAAAAGTGGTTGGTTACTGCTTCGCCCCCACACAATTATCGAATTTATGGTTCAGGGCATTATCAAGAGGGCATTTGCTACTATGGGCGTGGCGCTGGCTAACGGGACAGTACGGTTTCGGCTTGCACCCTGTGAAGGTGATTGTCATGAATAAAATAGCCTTTCTCTCTTCTGCTGTAACTCCTATGAAAAGGGCCAATGCTCGGATTTTATCCATTGCTGTAGCACAGGAGGTTCGGGGGCAAGGGGTGGCTGGTAAGCTTTTAGACAAAGCAATTAAATATTTCTACCAAAAGAAGGCAACCCTCGTGCGTTTGGAAGTGCGGCCTAATAATGTTGCTGCTCTTTCATTATATAAAAAATGGGGTTTTATCCCTGCTGGTTATACAGAAGATTCTCAGGGCAAGTGGTTGATTATGTTTAAAGAAATGGAGCGTCATCATGTTTGATCTAAATATACGATTGATTAATATGCTGGGACTACTAACCATAATCGTAATAGCTGGTTTAGTGCTAGATTATCGTAATGTTTTAAAGAAGCCTATGCGTATAGGAATGAGCTTAGCCATACTGGGGATTACGGCGGGTATTTTTTTAACGTTGAGTGCTGTACTGCCAGAAAATCATGTGTTTGGCAGAGTGTTTTCTAATACTAAAACTACGCAGAAGGTGGTAGCCCTTACTTTTGATGATGGTCCGTACCCGCCATATACAGAGCAAGTACTGGATGTGCTAAAAGAATATCATGTACCTGCTACTTTCTTCGTAGTTGGGCAAAATGTTGATAAATATCCTGAACTGGTGAAGCGTATTGCTGATGAGGGACACCAGATTGGAAATCATACCTATCATCATATTGACTTATTAAAAGCCAATCGCAAGGTTATTGCAGAAGAAATCGATAATGCAAATAAGGCGATTCTAGCAGCTGCAGGTATAAAACCGCACCTTATGAGACCGCCTCATGGCTTTCGTGATCCTGTAGTTATGGAGATGATGGCAGAACGTAACTTGAAGGTTGTGGAGTGGTCTGTTATGAGTCGTGATTGGACCAATCCGGGAGTGGATGTTATTGTGGAGCGTACTGTAAAGAAAGTAAAAAATGGTTCCATTATTCTTCTGCATGACGGAGATGGTATAACGTCTCAGGCTTCTCGTATACAAAGTGTAGAAGCGGCGCGACGTATTATTCAAATTCTGTCGGAACAAGGGTATACCTTTGTAACTGTAGATGAAATCCTGGAAAAAACGGAGGACGTGAAAGGGTGAAAATCGTAGTAGGCCTTGGTAATCCAGGGCAACAATATAGCGCAACTCGCCATAATATAGGTTTTATGGTTGTTGATGAATTGGCTCAGCGCTTAGGTATTGATAGATGGAGAAATCAAAGAGAGGCATTGGTTGCTGAATATAAAGGAAATGACACCATATTACTGGTTAAGCCTCAGACATATATGAATTTAAGCGGCGTGGCCGTGGGAGAACTGGCTCGTTGGTATAAGGTTCCGGTAGAAGACATTATTATTATTTTTGATGATATGGATTTGCCTACAGGTCGCTTGCGTTTACGAATGAAAGGGGGTTCAGGAGGGCATCGGGGCATTGAGTCTTTATTAACACATTTAAGTAAGGATTCTTTTCCCCGCGTTCGTGTAGGTATCGGTCGTCCTCCTGCAGGATGGCAGGTAGTGGACTATGTTCTGAGTTCATTTACTGCTGAAGAAAAGTCCTTATTAAAAGCAGCCATTGAAAAGGCTGCTGATGCAACGGAGAGTATCCTTGAACAAGGCATGAATAAGGCTATGAATTTGCATAATAAATGATCAGAAAACAAGGCTGCTTCGTTACCTATAAGCTGATAAGTGAACAATATAAGTAATTATGAACCACAAAGACACAATGCCGCTACTGCGGCATTGTGTCTTTGTGTCCAAAAAACTTGAATATAAATTATTAGTCTTATTTAGCAGGACTCTTTTTTAAGAGGATAATCAGAAGAGCCGTGATAATCGTTCCAATGGCAATGGCAGCAACATACATGCCGAGATTACTTACGGCGTTTGGAATTAAGAGGACAAAAATGCCACCGTGAGGTGCGCGTAAAGCACAATTAAACAGCATGGATAATGCCCCTGTAATTGCAGAACCAGCTACAATTGCGGGAATAACCCGGAAGGGATCTGCTGCAGCAAAGGGAATCGCACCTTCTGTAATAAATGATATGCCCATAACAGAGGCTGCTTTGCCAGCCTCTTGTTCTTCTAGCGTAAACTTGTTTTTAGCCAGAATGGTAGCTAAGGCCAAACCTAAAGGAGGTGTCATGCCAGCAGCCATAATGGCAGCCATTGGTTCAAACACGCTGCTGCTTAATAAAGCCACGCCAAAGGCATAAGCAGCTTTATTGATAGGACCACCCATATCAAAGGCCATCATTCCACCGAGGATAAGTCCCAGGAATCCTGCATTGGCAGAAGTCATGCCTTTTAATGTTTGTGTCATGAGATCCATAATGGCTTTGACAGGTGTGCCGATAACATAAACCATTAAAAGTCCGACCAGTAGAGTAGAGAAGAAAGGAATAATAAGCACGGGTTTTAAACCTTCTAAGCTTTTAGGAAGTTTTACATAATTTCGAATCCATAAAGCAATATAACCAGCGCAAAAACCGGCGATAATGCCACCAAGGAATCCAGAGCCGATTTGGGTCGCCAGCATGCCCCCGACAAGACCGGGAACCAGGCCAGGACGGTCGGCGATGGAGTGGGCAATGAAACCTGCTAATAGTGGCACCATGAGGGCAAAGGCAGCACCACCGCCAATATCCATTAACGCTGCAGCTAATGTCCCTTTTTCTTTAAAGGCCTCAATACCGAAGATGAAAGATAAAGCAATAATTAAACCGCCGGCGGATACGAGGGGAATCATATAAGAAACGCCAGTCATAAGATGCTTGTATAGGCCGTTTTGCTTAGTCTTCGCGGGTGCTTTTGGCTCTATAATTTTCTCATCTGGGTTGCTTAGTTTTTTTGCGTTAATCGCGTTTTCAATGAGCCCTTTCGGATTTTTAATGGCTTCTTGTACAGGAGCGTTGATAATAGGTAATCCTGCGAATTGTTCTTTGTCGACTTGGGTATCTGCTGCAATGATAAGCGCATGAGCTTCTTTGATGTCTTGTGGGGTAATTTCATTTTCTACACCCACAGAGCCTCTTGTTTCTACCTTAATTTCGATTCCCATGGCTTTTGCAGCCATCTGCAGGGATTCCGCCGCCATATAGGTATGGGCAATACCTGTTGGGCATGATGTAATGGCTAATAATTTCATGATACAATCCTCCTCTGTTCATAATATTAGGGAAAATAAGGAGTTTATAACGGAGCTATGTCTGGTGGAAAAACTCCGCTATAAACCAGATTTTTGTTTGGTCTAGTCTTTGAAGGCCGCTAATATTTCTTCGTAAGTGGTGGCGGATAATAAACGGTCTCTGATTTCCTGATGCATGAGTTTTCTAGAGATATACGATAATACTTTCAGGTGGACATCATTGGATTCAGCAGGGACGGCAATTAGGAAAAAGATGTGGGCTAGGCTGCCATCGAGTGCTTCATAATCAATTCCCGCTTTTGAGATGCCTAGTGTTAAAGCCGCCTCTTTAACGCTGCTGTCTTTAGCATGAGGAATTGCAATTCCCATACCGATTCCAGTAGAAAATTCCTTCTCGCGACGGAGCACAGCTTCTGTATATTTGTCTTTATCTGAAAGCTTGCCATCTTGATTGAGAACTTCAATAAGTTCATTGATGACGTCCAATTTGTTATTGGATGTTAAATGGAATTTAACTCTTGAGGCTGATAATAATTCTTGTATATTCATAATTGATTACCTCCACTCTTCTATTTCTATTTTATTGATCAATTTATTTACGTCTGATAAAGAGGCTGCTTGCGTGCCAGGAAGTATCACGGATGCACTGGCAGCAGCGGATGCTAAACGAATGCTGTCGGCTAGAGATAAGCTGCGTGCTTGCCCTACGCTAAAGCCTGCAACAAAAGCATCGCCAGCTCCTACAGTACTGCTGACAGGGACCGCAGGGGCTTTAGCTCTTAGGATTTGCTGACAATCACCAACTAAAGAACCTTTTTCTCCTAGGGAAATTGCTACTTGAGAGATTCCCTGACGGAGTAGTTGTTTTACGGCTCCTAATATATCTTTATCAGATTCCATAGGTGCCTGCATGAGTTGGCTTAATTCCGGCAGATTGGGTTTGACTGCGAAAGGTTTGGCAGCAATACCTGCAGATAAGGCAGGGCCGCTGGTATCTAATATAACGTTACAATCATATTGATGCAGCATTTCGATGAATGTTGCATAGATATCAGTAGGGACTGTTAGTGGCAGGCTGCCGGAAAGTACAAACCATTTATGTTTGACAGCCAGTTGGCGCAGAATGTCTTGTAGGTTTTTCAAGTCGGCTGCTGTTGGGATCATGCCGGGGAAATTTAGTTCACTAACCACATCCGTTGTAGTATCGACGATTTTAATGTTTTCGCGATTCTCTCCAAAGGTTTCTACGAAGCGGTCAACAATATTTTCCTGTTTAAAATAGTCTTGGAATGTATAAGCATTTTTCTTTCCAAGAAATCCTGTTACAACTACAGGATGTCCAAGGGCAGTTATAACCTTAGCTACATTAATGCCTTTGCCCCCAGGGTCTGTACGCTCCGTATCCACTCGGTTTACTTTTCCTAATGTAAAGCTAGGCAGATGCAAGGTGCGGTCAAGGGCTGGATTTAAGGTAACGGTTACAATGGGGAGCGTATTATTCAATGGGATTCACCTCCTTTATTAAATTGGCGCTTTCAGGGATGATAACCTGAGTATAATTTCGCAGACTTTCTAAGGTATCTTTATTAATGTTGTTATCGGTGATGATTGCAGATAATTCATCTAAATTGCAAATTTTAGAAAATGTTCTTTTTTCAAATTTAGAATGATCTGCTACTAATATAATAGATTGACTGGCCGCAATCATCGCTCTTTTGGTTTCTGCTTCCGCAAGATGTTTTGTTGTGACTCCTAAAGTACAGTCGATTCCATTGGCGGCGACAAACACTTTGTCAAAGGAAAAGAGCTTGAGCATGGAATTGGTAAGTGGACCAATGAGAGAATTAATGGACTTTCGCCAAGTACCACCTAATAACAGTACCTCGATATCCGGTTCCTCAGCAAAAACAGAAGCCACATCCATACTGTTTGTTGCAACCGTTAATTTTTTTCCGCATAATGCTCGGGCAATTTCTCGAGTGGTTGTACCAGCATCTAATAAAATCGTTTCACCATCATGTACCATGTTAGCGGCTAAAGCAGCGATAGCTCTCTTTTCCTCTAAGAAATATACTTCCCGGTCATGAAAACTAAGCTCTGATCCTAACTGGGAAGAAACAGCACCTCCATGGGTTCGTTGGACAAAACCTGAGTTTTCAAGTTCTTGTAAGTCGCGGCGTATGGTAGCTTCCGATACAGCGAATAATGAGCTAAGGTTAATTACTTTAACAGGTTGCCCGGATTTGATCATTTGTATAATTTTATTGCGTCTTTCTTCAGCAAACATATACGCACCTCTTCAAATAAACTGTATTTTCAGTAATGTTCGATTTATTTCATTATAAAAGTAACGTTGCAAAAAGTCAATCATAAATAAACTAAAACAATCACGAACGAATGTTGTTTTGAAAATTATATAAAAGAATATGAGATTTTGATAACCGCAAAGACACAATGCCACCGCCCGCGGCCTTTGTGTCCTGCGTCTTTGTGGTTTAAATTATATATTTCTTCGTGCTCTTTCCAACTTTGCGGTTCAAAATGTTTTATTTTTTTAAAACGAACAGAAATTAGAAGTGATTTGGAAAATATTTAAAGTGATTAGCAGAAAAACAATATTGCTTAGGAGAAATTGGTATGCTATAATAATGTGGTAAAAGCTACAAGGTGCTTTAAAGTGAGGTGCAATAAATGAAAGATAAAATTCATCCAAATTATGGTGAATCAAAAGTAATGTGTGGTTGTGGCAACACTTTTGTAACTGGTTCTATCAAAAAAGAACTGCGTATCGATGTTTGCTCAAAATGCCATCCGTTCTTTACTGGTCAGCAACGTAATATCACTGCTGGTGGACGTATTGAGAAATTCAATAAACGTTACGGTCAACAGGCCTAAAAACGGAGTAGCAGAGCAGAAATGCTCTGCTACATTTATATCTGTCATCTGCATGTAAACAATAATACAAGGAGGGATACCATGAAACCGAAAGTTAGTATTGGTGGGCAAGCTGTCATTGAAGGTGTAATGATGCGCGGACCTGGTATAATCGCTACTGCGGTCAGAGAACCATCAGGTGAAATTATTGTAAAACAGGAAGCTTTTACACCTGTTAGTGATCGGTATCCCATTTTAAAAAAACCGATGCTGCGGGGCGTTGTTGCATTGGTTGAATCATTGGTGCAGGGTCTTAAGGCTTTATCTTTTTCTGCTCAGGCAGCTGGGGATGAAGGGGATGAATTATCAAATAAGGAAATTGCCGTTACCATGATGTTTTCTTTGGGATTGGCCATTGTTTTATTTGTAATTATTCCAACGTATGCAGCCAAATATATTCATAGTGCGATAACGGACCCTCGTTTATTAAATCTAATGGAAGGTGTGCTGCGCTTAGCCATCTTTTTAGTGTATATAATTGGGATATCCAGGATGAAGGATATTCGCCGAGTGTTTGAATATCATGGTGCGGAACATAAAACGATCCATGCTTACGAGGCAGGGGTACCGTTGGATGTAGAGCATGTTAGAACCTATACGACGTTGCATCCTCGTTGCGGTACGAACTTTTTATTTATCGTAATGATCGTAAGTATTGTTATGTTCGCTTTTTTAGGTTGGCCTGATTTGTGGATTCGCATTGTATCCCGTATTATATTGATGCCACTTGTGGCAGGTCTTGCCTACGAGATTATTCGTTTTGCAGGAAAGAGTGAGGCCGCTTGGGTGGGGATTGCTATTATGCCAGGTTTATTGCTGCAAAAGCTAACAACTAGAGAACCTAGCGATGATCAATTAGAAGTCGCGATAAAAGCATTGGAAGCAGCTCGTCCCATAGAAGAAATGTAATTAATAGAACCAATAGAATAGATAGCGTTATTTAAAAAAGCAATGAACCGCGAAGGTCGCGAAGAAATACAAAGGGTTCAAATATTTTTTCTCTGCGCCTTCGTGGTTTTAATTTTATATAAAATAAAAGTTTTTAGAGGAGAATGACCATGCTGGATAAATTGCAGGCCATTGAAGATAGACAGCTTGAATTGGAGAATTTAATTAGTGACCCTTCGGTTATTGCCAACATGGCAGAGTGGCAAAAACATACGAAAGCCCATTCTAAATTGCTTCCTATCGTGGCTAAATTTCGGGAATACAAAGAGGTTCAGCAAGGTATTGCCGATGCCCTTGAAATGCTGAATGATAAGCTGGACAGTGATTTTCGTCAAATGGTTACGGCAGAATTGTCAGACTTAAAAGCACAGAATGAAGTACTGAGTGAAGAATTACGTATTTTATTGTTGCCTAAAGATCCAAATGATGAAAAGAGTGTAATTGTGGAAATTCGTGGTGGCGCTGGCGGGGATGAGGCGGCTTTATTTGCTGGTGATTTATTTCGCATGTATACTCGGTACGCAGAAACCCAAGGATGGCGCACGGAGTTATTAGATGCCAATGCTCCTGATTTAGGTGGTTTTAAAGAAGTTGTTTTTACCATTGATGGTGATGGTGCTTATAGTCGTTTGAAATTCGAAAGTGGCGTGCATCGTGTACAACGCGTTCCTACCACAGAATCAGGCGGGCGTATTCATACTTCTACGGTAACCGTGGCTGTATTGCCGGAAGCGGAAGAAGTAGATGTAGTAATTAATCAAAATGATTTACGAATTGATACCTACTGTGCCAGCGGCGCAGGTGGTCAGCATGTTAATAAAACGGAATCTGCAGTACGGATTGTGCATTTGCCTACAGGCATTGTTGTACAGTGTCAAGATGAGAAATCCCAGCTGAAAAATAAGGACAAGGCTATGCGGGTGCTGCGTGCTAAGGTATTAGAAAAAGCAGAAGAAGAACATCGGGCTGAACTGGCTGAAACGCGGAAAAGTCAGGTGGGAACAGGAGACCGTAGTGAACGCATTCGTACCTATAATTTCCCCCAAGGCAGGGTAACGGATCATCGTATTGGATTAACTTTGCACAAACTGGATTTTGTCCTAAATGGTGATATTGATGAAATCATTAATGCTTTGATAGCGACAGATCAAAGTCAGCGCATGCAGCAAGGTGAATAACATGGAAAATAAGAAAGAAGTTTGGACCGTACAGGCAATTTTAAATTGGACTCGGCAGTACTTTTTGGATAAAGGTGTGGAAAATCCGCGTCTTGATGCGGAAGTACTGCTTTCCCATATCCTAGAGAAAGAAAGATTGTATTTATATGTGCATTTTGATCAGCCTTTAGAGGATAAAGAGCTGGCTGCATTTCGCGCAGCTGTGAAACAAAGGGCTGCACGTTTGCCGGTCGCCTATATTATTGGAAGTAAGGAATTCATGGGGTTAGACTTTGAAGTTACGCCTGCAGTGCTGATTCCGAGGCCTGATACGGAAATTTTAGTGGAGGCTGCGATAAGCCGTCTTGCGCTAGTGGAAGAACCTTGTATTTTAGATCTTGGCACAGGAAGTGGTGCCATTTGTATTAGCATGTTGAAGAACTTGCCAGCAGCGAGAGGGACAACTGTAGATATTTCTCCAGAGGCTTTGATTGTGGCTAAAAGAAATGCTGCCAAGCATCAAATAGAGCAACGGCTGACTTTTTATCAGGGAAATCTATTTATTCCGGTTAAGGGTCAAAAATTTACAGCGATTTTATCAAATCCACCTTATATCCCCGAAGGAGATATCCCGGGACTTACTCCTGAGGTGCAGCAAGAACCTAATTTAGCCTTGGCAGGCGGTGAAGATGGTTTGGATTTTTATCGCCGCATTGTACAAGAAGGCAGGAACTACCTAGCGGACAATGGCTTCATTGCTATGGAGGTTGGCATTGATCAAGCTCGGCTAGTTGCTGACATGGCAGAAAAAACAGGCTATTATAAGGTCAGTGACATCATAAAAGACTACGGCGGAATCGAGCGTGTTGTGGTGCTGGAAGGAGTGTAAAAGAGAATGAACCACAAAGACGCAATGCCACTATCGTGGCACGCAAAGGAGAACGCAAAAATATAAATAACCCCTTTGTGTCCTTTGCGTCTTTGTGGTTCGATTCGGTTTATATGTTTTGAAGAATGCGTTAGTGTTTTCTTCCTTGTATAGTAAATGTTTTATTTCATAAAGGTAGGGATTATTATGCATACTGAATATTTTGTAGTGGATAAGGATAAGCCGGATCAGGGAGTGCTAAGGCAGGCAGCGGAACTCTTAAAACAAGGCAAGTTGGTAGCTTTTCCGACAGAAACCGTTTATGGGTTAGGTGCAAATGGTCTGGATGAAAAGGCAGTAGCCAATATTTATGTAGCAAAGGGAAGACCTTCAGATAATCCTTTAATCTTACATATATCTCACATAGAAGAACTAAAACAGCTTGCTGCCCATATTCCTAATAATGCGAAAGTTTTGATGAATGCGTATTGGCCAGGCCCTCTTACCATTGTATTTCGAAGAGCTGCAATTGTGCCAGATATTGTTACTGGAGGGTTAGAGACTGTAGGGATTCGTCTGCCTGATTCTATTGTTGCTCGTGAGCTGATCGCTTTGGCGGGTACGCCGATTGCCGCGCCTAGTGCAAACACTTCAGGAAGGCCGAGTCCAACTAATGCTCAAGCTGTATTAGTTGATCTGGAGGGCAAAATTGATGCTGTAGTGGATGCTGGCAATTGTCAGATTGGAGTGGAGTCAACGGTTATCGATTGCACAACGCCAGTGCCCACCTTGCTAAGGCCGGGAGGCATCACTTTGGAAATGCTGATGGAGACATTAGGGGAAGTAGAAATGGACCCGATTCTTAGCGGGAGTTTTGAACTTGCACCTCGCTCACCGGGGATGAAATATACTCATTACGCTCCTGATGCACCAATGGTGTTAGTGGAAGGCGAATACCCTCAAGTGCTAGAATTGCTTTTAAAGGAAGTTGCGGCAGCATTGGCAGAAGGAAAAAGAGTGGGCGCCTTAATCTCTGCCCAGACAGCTGACAAATTGCCTATAGGCACCATACCTTTTGTATATGGCATGCGGGAGAATGTAGAAGAAATAGCTGCTAATTTATATCTGGCTCTACGCAGTTATGATGATCATTCTGTGGATGTGATTTTTGCAGAGGGTATTTCCGAAGAGGGCTTAGGATTGGCAGTCATGAATCGCCTGCGAAAGGCTAGTGGCTATCGGATCATCAAAGGGTAACATATCCACTATATCCCCCACATATATATTATAAATGGAGGTGGGGGTTGATGACGAGTTTAGAATTATTGATGTTAAGTGCAGCCCTGGGTACAGATTTATTCTCAGTGGCTGTTCCTATTGGCATGAATCCTATGAGACGTAAGATTATCTTTCGTGCAGCAGTTGTCTTTGCTTTATTTCATATTGTTCTCATATTGACAGGTTATTATATTGGTAATTTTCTGGGGTCAGTAGTAGAACGATTCGGCAGCTATCATAGTGAATATCCTCTGTTGGTTATGGAAAATTGGGCCAGCATTTTAGGAGCATTGATTTTAATTGGTTTGGGTATATATATGATTAGAGAAAACCTATTTGCTGTTGAGCCAAATCAGAATAAAGCCCATCCCTTGCAAGGTATTTCCTTGTTGGTGCTGGCAACTAGCGTAAGCATTGATGCCTTAGCCGCAGGATTTAGTATGGGTATGATGGATGTTGATTTGGTCAGGCTAAGTTTTATTTTGGGAAGCGTTATCTTTTTAATTGCCTTGTTTGGGCTGAGTTTAGGACGTAAAGTAGGACGTTATATAGGTGGCAAGGCGGAGTGTATCGGAGGAATTGTACTCGCTTTATTAGGGATGCACATTCTATGGACGATGCTGCATTGATAATAAAATAGCTTGGTTAGGTAGTGCGATAATATAGCAGAAAGGCAGTTGGAAATTAAAATGCTGCAGATATTAATTATTTGTACGGGTAATACTTGTAGAAGCCCTATGGCAGAGGTATTGCTAAAAGACAAAATAGAAAAATGCAATGTTGCGGAACAGATTGCTGTGGCGTCTGCTGGTATCGCCGCATGGAATGAGGGACGGGCATCAAAGGGAGCACAATGTGTCATGAAACAGCGGGGAATTGATATCTTAGGTCACCGCTCCCGTCGTCTGTCAAGAGAAGATATTGTAAGGGCAGATTTGTTGCTGACCATGACGACCAGTCATAAAGAAGCAGTGCTTTCCATCATGCCTGAGGCATGGAATAAGGTATTTACATTGGCTGAGTTTGCTGGTGAAAAGAAAGATATCTCTGATCCTTACGGTGGAGATACTGCTATTTATGAGGCCTGTGCCGTTGAAATAGAAAAGATTCTGGAAAAGTCTTGGGGAAGAATCTTGGAACTTGCAGGAAAAATGAGTTGAGTATAGAAAAAATGACGAAGAGAGTGTTTGACTGAATCGATACTCTGCATGCAAAAAAAATCTGGAGGTTTATACATGTTGGTAGCAATTGGTAGTGATCATGGTGGTTTTCTGCTGAAGGAAGAGATTAAAAAATTATTAGCAGAAGAAAACATTGCATTCGAAGATTTCGGAACTCATTCCATAGCGTCAGTTGATTATCCTGACATTGCAAAAAAAGTGGGAGAAGCTGTAGCGGCTGGTCAATATACTAGAGGTATTTTGATTTGTGGTACAGGCATTGGCATCAGCATTGCGGCAAATAAAATAAAAGGAATTCGGGCGGCTCTTTGTCATGATGTTTTTTCAGCTAAAATGACTAGAGAACATAATGATACGAATGTGTTAGCAATGGGAGAGAGAGTCATCGGACCAGGATTGGCACGTATGATTGTTTCAACTTGGCTTGCAACGGATTTTGTCGGTGGTCGTCATGGTGATCGAGTCGCAAAAATTTCTCAGTTAGAATCATAATGATCCTTAGGGGGAAAGACATGAGCAGCGAAATAGAGGAAATACGAAGCCAGACTATGGAAGCCGCTACAGAGTTGCTGCAAATAGCAGGAACTGCTTCGGGGCAGCTTATGATCGTTGGTTGTAGTACGAGCGAGGTAATGGGCGCTCGAATTGGTTCATCGGGGTCTTCCGATGTGGCCCAAGCTATTTTAAGCGGCCTAATGACTGTTTGTGCAAAATTTGATGTACATTTAGCAGTGCAGTGCTGTGAACATTTAAATAGGGCATTGGTGGTGCAAAGGTGCGTTGCCGAAACATATCGGTTAGAGCCTGTAATGGTCATGCCTGTTCCTAAAGCGGGAGGCGCATTAGCAGCTATGGCTATGAGTTCTTTTGACTGTCCGGTGGTAGTAGAGCATATTCAGGCCCATGTTGGTTTAGATATTGGCAATACTTTGATTGGTATGCACTTAAAAGCAGTAGCTGTACCAGTGCGTTTGCAGCTAAAGAATATTGGAAAAGCATTCTTGACCGCAGCTCTCACTCGTCCAAAACTGATTGGTGGTCCGCGGTCTGTCTATAAATAAAAATATGGGGGAAATAAAATGAGTGTACTTACTAATTTTGATCCAGAGATTGCTAAAGCTATTCAATTGGAAGGACAGCGTCAGGAAAACAAGCTTGAATTGATTGCTTCTGAGAATTTTGTTAGTAAAGCAGTCATGGAAGCTCAAGGATCCGTCTTGACGAATAAATATGCTGAAGGATATCCAGGAAAACGTTATTATGGTGGCTGTGAGCATGTAGATGTGGTGGAACAGCTGGCAATTGACAGAGTGAAAGAACTTTTTGGTGTAGAACATGCAAATGTACAGCCTCATTCCGGTGCTCAAGCCAATACTGCAGTATATTTTGCGTTTCTGCAGCCAGGTGACACCATTCTGGGCATGAATCTAGCTCATGGCGGACATTTGACTCATGGCAGTCCTGTGAACATCTCAGGCAAATGGTTCAATATTGTACCTTATGGTGTAGATGCGCAAACTCATTTAATTAATTATGATGAAGTGGCAGAACTTGCTGCAAAGCACCGTCCCAAAATGATTGTTGCAGGTGCCAGCGCTTATTCCCGGATTATTGATTTTGAACGTATCGGCAAGATTGCTCGTGATGTAGGGGCCATGTTAATGGTGGACATGGCTCATATTGCTGGCTTGGTAGCGGCAGGGCTGCATCCGACTCCTGTAGGACATGCTGATATTATTACAACAACGACTCATAAAACCTTACGCGGGCCTCGCGGCGGCGTGATTATGTGCCGCAGTGAATTGGCTGCTAAAGTTGATAAAGCTATATTCCCGGGAATTCAGGGCGGACCTTTGATGCATGTCATTGCAGCAAAAGCTGTTGCTTTTAAAGAGGCTTTATCAGAAGAATTTAAAGTGTATCAGCAGCAAATTGTTAAAAATGCAGCGACACTAGCAGAGGGGTTAAAAAAGGCAGGGTTTACCTTAGTCTCAGGTGGTACCGATAATCATTTATTGCTAGTCGATTTACGTCCCCAGAGCATGACTGGCAAAGAGGCCGAGAAAATACTAGATGAAGTAGGCGTTACTGTAAATAAAAATGCGATTCCTTATGATCCAGCCAGTCCTTTTATTACAAGCGGCATTCGGATTGGTACAGCAGCACTTACGACTCGCGGTATGAAAGAAGCTGATATGGAGATCGTGGCTGATATTATTGCCATGGTGCTGAATCATCCTACAGATGATGCTGTGAAAGCAAAAGCAGTGAAGCTAATCAGCGAACTGTGTAAGAAACATCCCCTGTACGCTTAAGATGGACAAGCAAAGGTAAGTTTTATAGAACAATTATATAATGTTATTAAAAACCGAGGTTATATGAAAATATAATCTCGGTTTTTTAATAAGCATAGAAGTATAAGTTTTTAGGTGCGGAAAAGATGAGATTTTATGAACCACAAAGGCACAAT
>NZ_JAJHJB010000033.1:0-56947 GCF_020819555.1 Pelosinus baikalensis | reverse complement strand
TAAACAAACAAAAATGGACTCGGCTTAAGCCGAGTCCATTTTTGTTTGTTTATGGATTGATTTTTTCTTTAAAGGTTTGCTTGCCATCTTTCATTTCGATAACTACACCACTCTTAATTGGATCATGATTTGCATCCAACGTGATTTTACCTGTTACCACTTGCAAATCCTTGACCTTTTCCAAGGCTTCTCTTATTTTTTCAGGTTCCGCGCTATTGGCTCTTTTAATAGAATCAACAACCATTAAAGCCGCGTCATATCCTAATGCCGCAAAGGCGTTAGGTTCCTGCCCATATTCTTTCTTATAGGCCTCTACAAATTTCACAATATTAGGATCTGTATCTTGAGATGAATAATGATTACTAAAGAAAGTATTATTTAATGCAGCAGCACCAGCAACCTCTGCTATTTTAGGATCATCCCATCCGTCAGTACCGATGAAAGGTACTGAAATACCCATCTCACGAGCTTGTTTTGCAATTTTACCTACTTCTTCATAATACGCAGGAATGAAAATGGTCTCAGGATTTAATGCTTTTATTTTGGTCAAAGTGGATTTGAAATCTTGATCTTTCTGCAAGAATGCTTCTTTTCCAATAACAGTGCCACCATTTTTTACAAATTGGGCTTCAAAGGATTCTGCCAGATTCTTAGAATAATCTGAGCTGTTATCAATGTAAATAACAGCCGTTTTTGCGTTTAATGTTTTCGTTGCAAAATTAGCCATCACAACACCTTGGAATGGATCGATAAAACAGCTGCGGAAAACATAGGGTCTTACTTTGCCATTATCCACAGTAATTTTAGCATTTGTTCCTGTTGGAGTGATGACAGGAATTTTATTATCTTGTGCTACCTGCAATGCTGCTATTGCATTGGAGCTAGTAATAGGTCCCATAATAAGGGAAACTTTATCTTGTGTGATTAGTTTAGTCATTGCATTGGTAGCTTCAGATGCTTCTGACTTATTATCAGCTTGAATAATTTTAATCTGCTTACCCAGAACTCCCCCAGCAGCGTTGACTTCCTTAAATGCTAATTGGATGCCATTAAAAGCGGATTTACCATAATTGGCAACACTACCGGTCATTTCAATATTCGCACCTATTCTTATTTCCTTAGAGTCTGAAGCTGATGGAGTGGAACTACATCCTGCTACCATCAATCCCAACATAGCCACTGCCACTATTAAAGCAGTGAAAGATATTCCTTTTCTTGACATGATAATTCCTCCCATTCTTAATAATTTGATAAGAGTCTTATACTTTTTGCTTTAACCGTACGAAACAAAAAGCACTCTGCTCTCAGCGCCTCCTAGATAAAAAAATGCCTTTTTTAATAATATAGCAGCTATCTTTTCTGATTTTCCATCCATTTAATTACACGTTTACATCTTTTCAAAGGACGTTTATCAGAAAAGTACACAACTGCAACATATTTGTATCTGTAGGCTATTATATTTACTTCGTTACTTACTGTCAAGGCTTTTGTTAGTTTTTTTATCACTTCATAAACGTATGTCTCTTGTTATTGCACATTCACTTTTTCTGCAAAAAAACAAAAAAGAAAAAATCGGTGTGAAATAAAGCGCAGACTAGGCTTTTACCTTTTACCGATTTATTTCTTTTTGTAACATCACCTATTTTATTATATGAACGGAATTTCTTATATTTTCTGACGAAGCTCATATACATCGGTTCTGCGGTGCTGCAATAATGGCAACTCCCTTCGAACCTTATTTAGGATTTCAAGATCAATTTCTACGATAAGCAGTTTTTCTTTGTCATCCGCTACAGATACGATTCGTCCCCATGGATCAACTACCATGGAGTGTCCATATACTTGATACGAAGCTTCCGGAAAATTAGCAGGTGCTACTCCTGCCACAAAAACTTGATTATCAACAGCCCTAGACCGCATTAATAATTCCCAATGAGCAGGACCTGTTGACATACCAAAGACACCTGGAAAGATGAGAAGTTTGGCGCCAGCAAGGACCATTAAACGTGATAACTCTGGAAATCGTATATCATAACAAATTCCAATTCCCAGAGTCAAGCCCGCTGCCTTTATTACCGTTACATCCTGCCCCGCTGATAAGATGCTTGATTCTTTAAATACAGTACCACCTGCAATTTCAACATCAAATAAATGTATTTTTCGATGTCGCCCCAATAGGCCGCCTTGTTCATCAAAGATAAAACTGGTATTGTAAAGATTTCCCCACTCATCTCTTTCAGGCATAGATCCGCCTACTACTACCATCCGCTCTTGTGCTGCTGTTTGAGACAACATGGTAAAGGTATCTCCATCGGGATAGGATTCAGCATACCTTGAGAACAATTCTACTTCATAAGAACAATTGAACATTTCAGGTAATATAGCAACCTGGCATTTTTCTTTAGCTGCCGCTTTTAACATCCTTTCTGCATTACGAATGTTTAATGCTTTATCTGGTGTAACAGCTAATTGGCAAATTCCTAAGGTAATGGAACTGGATTTCACTAATAATCCCCTCCTTGGTTATAAACAAAAAAATACGATTCCTACATCCCAGCAGTGGACATTACATGACTTTTAACAATGAGCTCAAATCAGAAGTACAGATTTCGCCATTAGGACATCCAATTAAATTTCTACCGCTATCCTTAGCATTATATAAAGCATCGTCTGCAATCTTAAAGAGTTCTTCTGCTGTTTTAATTTTCTCATCGCCAATCCCATAGCCAATGCTAACAGTAACATGTAGTTCCGTTTCATCTCCAAAATGAAAGGCATGTTGTTCTATGTTATTGGAAATCCTCAAAGCGGCAGCTTGTATTTCCTGTTCATTGTTGCATTGCAGTATAACTGCGAACTCCTCCCCCCCATAACGAAAAATCATATCCCTCTCCCGCAAACTATTTTTTAGCACGATAGCGATATCCCGCAGTACAGCATCACCACATAAATGCCCATACGAATCATTAAAAACTTTAAAATAATCTACATCAAGAAGTAATATTGCTATGTTACTGGGTTGCATTTCATTTAGTCTTTGCCGAAAGGATCGATAATTATATAAATTTGTCAATTCATCTTTTTCTGCCAAACTACTAACCATCTTATAAGAAGATTCCATCTGATTTAATAATTGATTAACCTTTTCGCTTTGGGAAAGAGCGCGCCCCTCTAGTTGAGATAAGTGCTGAACTAATACATTCATATTAATAATAAGCAGCGAATGCATATATATGGATAACCTATTTTCTACAATCCCTTCTGCCTGACTCAGGCTAACTGCAACGTATATACAGGAAATAAGCATGGATCCAATTAACGAATATCTAGGATTATATTGTAGGGCGATCTGTACGGCATAGAAATAAAATAATATTGTTGCCATAGAATCCGGTGTATGCCAATATAAGTATCCCAGTACAGCATTTGTAGCAATAAAAGAAAGAATCTCATAATAGATACTCCGTCTATCGATAGAAAAAGCAATCAATATACCATATATTACCATCGCCATGCCATAGAGAGAAAGCTGATCATTGGATTCATCCGGTGCTTTTGTAAGGACTAAAGCCAAACAAAAAGCTAATGTAATAACATTTGCAACAAATACAATCCGTACCTTCCTATACGTTTTTTCTTCAAACATGCCTAACCCTCTTTTGTTTTATAACTCAATTTTATCTCTATTGCTGGGTTCTCCACTTTTTTCCAAATTCCTGCCTGAAAGTTCATCTTTCTAATATTTAAAAGCGCATTCCGAATCACCAATATGAATTGGGATCAGAAATGCGCTTTTTATTTTATAAAATCATTCTATCCGATGTCTTAAGGATAGCTGCGGCTAAGATTCAAACGGAGCTAATACTCTATTTGAATCTTAGTCTTCTAGGCATGAATCGGTTGCTTATTCGCATGCATTGACCAAATACCGCAAGGGCAAATACCGGCACATATTCCACAGCCGATACATTTATTGGCATTAGAAATATATTCAAAATTTCCATCTGATCCTAATGTGCGAGTAATAGCATTTTCTGGGCAGGACCGTTCGCACATGTGACAATCACGACATGTACCACAACTAATACAACGTAAATGATCGTCATCTGCCTTGGGAACATCACATGAATGGCATTTCTTAAAATATGCCGTACTCAACCTATTTTTATCAATTTTAGTTTTTGTCTGCAATTGATAGGTGGTTCCTGTCAGATAAGCATCTACCGCTGCTGCTGCCTGCTGAGCCGCGCCAATGGCATCTACCATACGTCCCGGTTTTACAGCATCACCTGCTGTGTAGACGCCTTCTGCAATACGATAATCTCCGGCAACTTTCAAATGCCCTTTCTCAATGACAATTTCTTCTGGTAAGAACTCAAGTTCAGGCAATTCGCCAATTGCAATAATAATAGTATCACCTTTAATAAATTGATTATCTTGCGTAATAATGCCTTCAGCAGTAACCTCTTTTGTGACAACTGGCCACATTAAAGTCGCTCCCAAATCTTCTACATGGGCAATTTCTTTATCATCAGCTGCTGGTCTTTGCACATCAATACAGGTTACATGTTCAGCTCCCATTTCATAAGCACCGACAGCTGCGTCCATCCCAGAATTCCCACAGCCAATGACAATTACATGTTTACCGACCTTAGGAGACTTTCCTTTATTAATTCCTTTGAGAAAATCAATTCCCTTGATAATGCGTTCATGCCCTGGCCAAGGAATCACTCTGCCGTTATGGCCGCCAGTAGCCACCACTACAGCATCATAATTTGCTCTTATTTCAGAGAATTTTTCTCTATCTACAGGTGTATTATTTTTAAACACTACACCCATATCTTTAATGCGCTTTAATTCTGCAGCCAATGTTTGCTGAGGCAGTCGTGAACGAGGTATAACCTGCTCTAGCTTACCACCCATTTTTGCATCGCTTTCAAACACCGTTACATCATAACCTTGACGGATTAACTGCCATGCCACGGTCAGACCTGCTGCACCACCGCCAATAACAGCTACGCTCTTTCCTTTAGGGACTGCTGCTTTATCTAGGGTAACATCTTTAGAGTAGGTACCAAGTTCACCAATTTGTACGGAAATATCCAGATTTTTACGAGTACAGTCTTCCATACAAACATTCGGGCACACCGCGCCACAAACAGAGCCAGGAAACGGCGTATACTCCAAGACCAGTTTATACGCTTCTTCCACTTTTCCTTCTCGCAATAAATTATAGCGACGCTGGGATGGAATCGAAGCCGTACAATTAAATTCACATGGAGATGCATAATACGCATTTTCCCAAACTGGAACACGTTGTCGATATACGCCTGTCGCAACTAAACCAATTACAGAAAAGTCATCCTTTAAAACATCACTAAAAATACCATTTGGCACCCACTCTTCCGTACGGAAAGGAAGAATTTTAGTTTGCGATGTTTTGCTGCGTTCCTCATATTTTAGTGGTACTACTTTATACCAATCAGACCAATTACTTAATTCAGCCCTTATTTCCGGTCGTGCAATGGATGTCAAGAAATCATCCATTTTACCATCCAAATAGGCAATATCCTCTTGTTCAAGAGGTCTGATTTTGACATCTTTCTTGGAAATCCCCAAAGCATTTCCCCGGAAATATAATGTTCCTCCAACCATGCCTACACAAGAACGGTCACCTAACACGGATTCAAATTTCTCGCTGTCATAGCCGCAAACTACAGCAATTCCACCGGACATAAATTCAAATGAAAAGCTGCCACAGTTTTTTAAAACCCAAAATTCAGGTGGCGCATATAATGGATCATGTTTCATCAAGGAGCCTGACCGGGTACCAGCCCGACCACCAATATAAATATTGCCTGACGCTGCGCAATGAGCAGCGGTATCACCTGCATCACCGCGAACTACAATTTTACCGCCAGCATTCAGCCAGCCTACATCAGCAGACGCAGAGCCCTCTACAATAATCTGGGTACCTTCCAAACACATAGATCCTACGCGCTGACCAGGGTTTGTTACTAAAAATTTAAGGTCTTTTCCTTCTGGATGCCATAATGGTCCTCCAATATCATGTTGGCCGGAAGCTTCAATATGAAATTCCGTCTCCCCTGCTGCCACTGCTTCATTAATGACTTGCAGCAAATCCTGAGTGGACATCCGCTGACTTCCGTCAAGGCTTTTTAACTTAAACATATTGGTTTCCTCCTAACACACATACTGAATTGCCAATTTCTCAGCAATGGCTTGATCCGTTGTTACTAAAGCATCCGAGCGCCCCACCGGCAAGGAACTATTGCCAATTGGCGCCATTAATTTTCTTAATTCACTATCAAGGGCCAACATATATTCCACGATGTTTTGCGCCCCTTTATCAATATCTAAACGCTCAACAAGCCGAGGATCCTGGGTACAAATACCTGCAGGGCATTTGCCTGTATTACAGGCGTTGCATCTACCATGTTCATTCCCTACGCAGCCTAACAGCTGAATTAATATTTTACCTAGAAATACCCCATTAGCACCTAAGCAAATGACTTTAAATGCATCGGCTGCTGCATTTCCAGTAAGTCCAATGCCACCGCCAGCCCATAAAGGAATCTGCCCTTGTCGTCCTTGCTTTACTGCCGACAAATAGCATTCCCTTGTCTTGGAAACCACAGGGTGTCCTGTGTGATCAAGAGAAATTTCATTGGCAGCACCTGTACCGCCTTGAATGCCGTCGAGGAAGAATCCACCGCAGATTCGATAAGGATCACGCAGCAAATTATTATATACAGACACCGACGTTGCAGAAGCAGCGCACTTAATCGCTACTGGAACCCTAAACTTAAATGCTGCATTCATTGACAAAAACATTTTCTGTACAGACTCTTCAATTGAATACAAACCTTGGTGATTCGGCGGGGACATCAGATCTGCTTTCGGTACACCACGAATTGCTTGCACATGATCAGCAACTTTAGCTGCAGGCAAAAGTCCTCCATCACCAGGTTTTGCGCCTTGACCTATTTTTATTAGTACTCCAGCTGGGTCTACTTTCATTTTAGGTATTGCTTTCACAATTCGATTCCAGCCAAAATGTCCTGATGCAATTTGTAATATCATGTATTTGAGCTGTTCTGATTCTAAAAGCTTTACAGGCATCCCGCCTTCACCTGATGACATACGCACAGGCATGTTATGCTTTTCATTCAAATAGGCTGTAGCCAATGCAACGGCTTCCCATGCCCTGGTGGATAAAGCCCCAATAGACATATCACTGAAAATAATAGGATAAATCCAATTTACTGGCGGTAGCTTAGCGGTCAAATTTAATGTGCCATTTACCGCACTCAAAGGTAGTTCGTGAGGCATGAGTACCCGTCCGAAAGGTGCTAAGATGTCAAAAGTATGACGCTCTGAATCTAGAGCAGGATCAGTCATCTGGGAGATACGCCCAACAATAATATTATCCAATGTGCGTCCACTATTTAAACTGGTACGTCCTCCACGTTTAATAGGAGAACCGCCCTTTCTAGCCAATAGACTAAAACGCGAATCAGGATTTCGAACTGGTTTAATGGCCTGGTTTGGACATATCTTCTCACACATCCCACAACCTGTACAGGCGTTTTCTATATTATTTCGTTGTTTTATCGTAAGCACTGCGCTATGTTTTTGACTTGGTTCTGGACGATGACCAGTAGAGACCGTAATGGAACGACGTTCTACAGCAGGCATGATAGCCTGAAATGTACAGGCCGCAACGCAACTACCGCACATGGTGCAGCGATCAGGCTTACATTCAATTTTCCAAGGTAAATCGTTCACAGTGATATCCTGAGTCTTTATTGTTTCCATCTCTCTACCTCCAATGCGTCATTAATAATAACTACTTCACGTTCATTTGGATATACATCCTGTTCCTGATTACGATGCGGCAAAATAGCATTTAACCCACACACCTCAGAAGCAATGGCTACCATCGTGCCATCTCCACCTACAACTACAGGCCGTAATTTTTTAGAATCGCAGCAGGTTATAATATTTCCATTAGGCAACATACCAATTACGGTATTCGGTCCATTAATCTCTAACGAACCTAATGATTGTCTGATTGCCCGTAGCTCAGCACAGTCGGAACGAAGACTAAGCTCATTAAATGGAAGAGGGGTAATCACATGCTTATAATACTTAATAGGCCATTTTAACTCTTGCAGCACATAGTGTAAGGTATAAAGAAAGTTCTGTGAATCTGACTCAAAACCAATATACCCGCGATGCAATGATTTTTGGTATTCTTTATTTTTTGTATAAAAAGTGTTTTCTCCATTAGCACACAGGGTATATCCTTGCAAGAAAAAAGGATGGGCCGCATAGCGCACAATATCGTAATTTGTGTTTTGTCGACACTGGACTACTACATTTTTCGCCATCAAGTCACCATTGTTGTCCCATAATTTAAAATAGGTGGCAATGTCCCAAGGGTCGCCAATTTCTTTTAACGTCAAAACATCTGGCCAAAAAGAATATACATAACCTTGCTCTTGCTTTTCCAACAACTCACGTAATGCCAATCTAGTATCTAAAAGTAACTCGCCTTTTGCCTCTTCTGAAGCATCGCTATAATACTCAGGATAATCATAATTGCGAAAAATATAATACGGCATAGCCTTAATATCAAGCTTTACATTCTTCACCCCACGAGGAATCCATTCCGCTAATTGGCGAAAATCATTGGCTTCCATATAGTCTTCAATCAGTTTCGCTCCCTTTTGCGTGCAGGCTAATGACAACAATGGCTTATCCTTATGTTTTGAAAAAACTCCTGCCAGGTCCTGCATAACCATCGCAAAGCCTGAATTATCATGTCCTTCTTGCTGCGGTAACATTAAATGCAACGCTGCTGATGGATGGAAAAATTCCTTACTTTTAATGGCGCCAATTCTACACATATCTTCCCCCACTCCTTTATACCAAGCTAAATTCAAATTATATAAATATCCATTGTAGACCAGGGCAGCACCCTCAATGACAGATCGTGAAAAAAGCAACTTATATCATTGCAACAGAAAAGACCCGGGAAAACCACTGGATAGTGAAGTTGGTTTTTAGTAGAAAATACCTATCTACCAGCAAACCTTACTTATCCAGGACTTTCCGCAGGGCCTTTTTTACCCACGGTGTTGTGCAATCTGCACCTGTACCGCTTGGACCAGACCGCTAAAAAGCGCGGAACCCTAGGTACACTCCTAAAAATCTTTTGTCTCATTGCAGGATACGTTTTTGTTTCACTTACTACATTATAAAAACGAAATGTTTCACTGTCAATATGTATAAAAAATAATACATTATACACTTTATATACATGAAAAATATTATTTTTTTCTGAAAACTCCTACGGTTTTTAACTGATAATAACTCCTCTCTTGATCATAAAGTTTGCATATTTATTCACATTTATTCGCTCTAATCCATTATGTTTCTCAAGATGCATATTCGTTGTCCCTTTACATTACTGGTCTGTAACCCATTGACAAAAAGGTAACGATTCATTATGTATTGCATTGTTTTTCAGTATACAAAATAATTTAGCAGCTAATATAATCCTAAATCATGAGATGCAAACTTTAGCTTGTGTATAATTTAGCAAATATTAACATATACTATTTCTACCTTTAGTTCATGAGAAACCTCATAATATTATTTTGCTAGATAGGAGCTATCAAATGTTAAAAAACCTTTTTAGTTTCCCTAAACTAAACTCCGAGTTAAAATTGAACATTAATCAACCTACTGCAATGTATGATATTGCCAGCCATTTACGCAGTATCATGCAAGAAGCAACTACAACAGATGTTTCTCTCGTCATCTTGTGTATTGGGACAGATCGTTCTACAGGTGATTCTCTTGGTCCCCTTACAGGCACCAAGCTGCGTTCTTTTAATCCTTATCCACACATTTATGGCACTCTTGATGAACCAATTCATGCTTCTAACTTAAAAGATAGCATATGTACTATCCAGGAAAATATCACCAATCCTTATATTATTGCTGTGGATGCTTGTCTTGGCCGATTAGAAAACGTAGGCTGCGTCTCTCTTGGTAAAGGTTCTCTAAAACCAGGTGCCGCCGTGCATAAAGATCTTCCTTCCGTAGGCGATGCATATATTACGGGCATTGTAAATGTAAGCGGTTTTATGGAGCATCTTGTATTGCAAAGTACAAGATTAAACTTAGTTATGAAAATGTCTGATACCATCGCTCATGCCATCTCTTACGGTTTGCGAACCTATGGAAAATAAACAACATTTTTGATATTGAAATCGTAAGAACGCTAGAGGCTATACCTCTAGCGTTCTTTTCTCTTAGACGATCTGCAATTTAAATGATCATAACGAGAATTGAATCAAGACTGACATCCAGACTACAATTTTTTCAATTACACGCGCCCTAGTTCTTCAATAATTTCATTAAATGTTTTATCAGCAGCATTAATAACAGGTACATCCGTAAGTGAGTCTTGCATTGCATTTACATCCGTTCCACCTACGATAATAGCATCTACTCCGCTAATATTACTTTCACTTAAATCTACTACCTCATATCCTTTTGTTTCTAACATATCCGCTAAAATAGATAACGTTTTCTCTACTGCAATAATACCTTGCATCGCATCCACCTCCGGCTATAGGGTTAGCAAAAGATATAAGGATTATTCAATTTTTTTAGCCTTTTTTCCATTTATTTTTCTTTTATGTTTATACTTGTTTCTTACCATAAGGCTTAAATTTCCTTAAAAATTCATCCATTTCATCAGAAGATAATAAGATAGGGTCTCCTACACACTTTGCTTTATAATAAATTTGCGCAACAAATTCAATTTCTTCTGCTGTGTCAAATGCATATTGAATCGTTTCGCCAATTGCCAGTAGTCCATGATTAGCAAGTAATACAGCATATCGGTCCTGCATGTATTCAAAAGCTACCTGTGACAATTCCTCGCTGCCAAATAATTTATAAGGTGCACACCGTACATCTTTTCCAGCATATCCAATTAAATAATGAACCGGCTCAATCTTCCAATGAAGGGCCGCCAAAATACTACAGTAAATCGAATGAGCATGCAAAACCGCACCGACTTCATCCCTTTTCTGATAGAAAATGCGATGCATAGAATATTCACTGGAAGGATTGCGGTCCCCATCTATCTTGTTGCCGTCGAGATCTAAAACCACAACATCTTTCGGTGTAGTTTTAAAATAATCCAAGCCACTGGGACTAATCGCCATAAGTCCTTCTGCTTTATTAAAAATACTAATATTACCTCCAGTTCCTTTTGTTAAACCATGAGTAATAAGCTTTTGTCCATATTCCACAATAAGCTCTCGTTCTTTTTCTAAAATCATAATTTTTCCTCCCATAATACTTTAATATACTCTCGAAAAACACCCATATAGCATAATCAGGCAAAAGATGATCATAACTATAAGCGTACGCTAAGTAAAAGGTTGAAATGGACTCTCTAGAGACTACACGTTTACCCAGTCAAATCCTTATAAAAATGGAGCGCCACAAATTATTTTGTATGGCACTCCATTTTCTACTGCTTTTTCACTATATTTTTCTTATTGGCTGGATCTTCGCCACCAGCACGCATTTCACACCCACCTTTAAAAATTGCGCCTTCGCCAACACTCAATATCCCCGCTTTAATATCTCCATAAATTTGCGAACTTGGTAGTAACTCTAGTTTTTCGCTAATATCAATATTGCCATATACAATACCAGCAATGGTAGCATTCATGCCTTTGCACTGAGCCGTTACTTTCGCATTTTCCCCTATAACGATGCTGCCTGTGGTATTAATATCGCCCTCGAATTGCCCATCAATGCGTAATGCACCTTTACCAGTGATCGTTCCCTTCATCAACGTATCCTTACCAATAATGGTTTCAATCTCACCTGCATAGCTAGTTGCTTTTTTATTACTACCAAACATATTGCACGCTCCTGTAATAGTATCTACTTCGCCTTTAAATCTTAAAATACGATCATTTATATTAATTTAAGAAAGTAGTAGGATTAACAGCAGTACCATTGACCCTGACTTCATAATGACAATGCGGTCCTGTACTCGCTCCTGTATTACCAAGATAAGCAATCACTTCACCTTTCTTTACTGCTTGACCAACACGTACTAACAATCTGGAGTTATGTCCATAGACAGTTGAAATTCCATTTCCATGACTAATCTGTACCATGTTTCCGTACCCACCATACCATTCACTCTGCACCACTTCACCGTCAGCAGTTGCAACAATAGGTGTGCCTACACTATTGGCAATATCAATCCCAGGATGAAAATCGCTTCCACCCCCGAAAGGAGAATTACGCCAACCAAAACGAGATGTAACTTCACCGCCTGTCGGCCAGATAGAAGGAGTAATCGCTATTCTGGATTGCTTGTCCAGCAAAGCCTGCTTTAATTCATTTAGGCTTTGCTCTCGTACTGAAATGGCAGCCTGTAAATCTTGCACAGTATTCTTTATGGTATCAATATCAGGCTGTACCGGTCCTCCTTGTCCAGTATAAGTAGCTGAAGGACGCACTAAACCAGCACGGGATGTAGCTGTTGTATCTTCATTGTTAACAATACGTCTTATTTCTGCATCCAGAGAGTTTAATCTTTCCATATCTGATTTTAAACTGGCAGTTGTTTTGGCCAGTTCTTCAATTTCTTTACTTTGTACTCCATTATCTTGACGCAATGTCTCTAGCTCCGCTTTCTCGACATTAGCTGTATTAATTGTATAACGATAATTAATGAAACTTCCTATCGCAAAGACAATAAGCAAACATAAAAAAGAAACAGCATATTTTACTGCTACAATAGGTATTCTGATCATACGTACTGCTTGTCCCTGATGGGGTACAATCATTAAAGTATACTCTCTTCGATCTGGCTTACTTTCTTTTTTAATCAAAAATCTTGGCTCCTTTTCTGGAAAATATTTCTATATGATTTAAACATATTTTATATTCGCCTTTATTCTAAGAAGTCCTGCTTATTTTCATTTTTTTATTTTGATAGCTTGTGCTAATGCCTGTTTTTCCTCTTCTGTCAACAAATAGGATGAAACTCCTGAAATAATTGGCTTGGAATATGTACGAAATTCATTACGTCCATAAATGCTGGAAATTACAATACCATTATTATAAGAATCTAAAAGTGCAATAGCAAAACTTAGATCACTGCCTACGTCTTCAAAAGCATTAAACCGAACAAGAGCGACCTTTTGTACACAATCTTTTGATATTTTTTCTAATCGCTTGCAATCTTCAGATAGGGTATCCACTTTCTTCACAACATACTTTACTTCTTCAATATGTGAAATTAGTAGTTTCTCTAAGTTTTCCCCATCTACCCCCTGCATCATTCTACGATATTTTTTATTCATTTTACCAAGTCTTATATTAATACTTATAAAGACAAACAATGCTAATAAAATCATTCCTGTCATACCTAATAATACATACTGTAAATTATTCATAACCAGATTTGATACTTGTGTTGCATAATCCATTTCATCATACCTTTCAACTTACACTTAATTTTTTACACCGGTTATAAAGACGCAAGAATTGCAGCAATCGGAATTGCAGGCAGTAAGTTAGCTACTTTGATTGCTTTTATTTCCAGCATTAGTAAACTAATGCCCATGATAAGCAAACCACCCACTGCTGACATTTCAATAATCATCTTATCGGCTATCATACCGCTAACGCTACTTGCCAGTAAGGTAATCGAACCTTGGTACAGTAAAATAGAAATACTCGATAAGGCCACACCTATGCCCAGCCCTGATGCAAAGACGGCCGAAGCGACAGCATCCAGCATCGACTTTGCATATAACGTACTAGCATCTCCCGTTAGCCCTTCTTGTATTGACCCAACAATTGCCATTGCTCCTACACAAAATACTAAACTCCCTGTAATAAAACCTTCACCAACACTGCCATGTTTATTACCTGCTTTTAATGTTAACCATTCACCAAAATTCGACAACCATTTATCAATGTTCAAAAACTCACCAAGCAAACCGCCGAGTACTACACTTAATATGACGATCAATATATTTTGTGTTTTTAGAGCCATTTGTAAACCAATTAGACCAACGGCTAAAGCTAACCCCTGCATCAGTGTATGTTGATAGCGCTGTGAAAGTCGTTGTTTTAATGCTAAACCAATAAGTGTCCCACCAAGTACAGCTGCTGCATTAACTAAGGTACCCTTCATTTTCTTCTTCCCCCTCCCTTCCCACATCTTTACTGAAATCTTGACTTGCATGGACTATAAGAAAAACACTACGCGCCCTTTAAAACATATAAAGTAAACCGAATTCCAGAGGCACAGAGAACACTGAGAAAAGATAGATAGGGTTAAAAACCTCTGTGCTCTCTGTGTCCTGTGTTTAACGTTCCCCTTTGTGTGCTGCATCGCAGCATTGTGCCTTTGTGGTTCAATGTTTTACTCCAAAAAAGCGATCTTTACATTTCTTCGCGACCTTCGTGGTTAACTACTTTTTCTGCTTATACTTTCCAGGCTATTAAAAAGAGCGAAGGACGCAAAAGATACGCAAGGTAAAAAATCCCTAAGCGTTCCCTTTGCGCCATTTTATTGTTCATTTTGCTGTTGCCTAATACGAATTGCATTTCATTTTATCATATTATCTAATTTAATTCACTCAATATTCTTTGTATCTGAGGGAATGGTTCTAACGCTTGTTCTAAAATTCCATTTATATATGCGATCAAAATCCCATAATTCACTACAGGTACTGCTTTATTTGTGACCTCAGAAAGACGATGAAGCATTTCCTTGCGGTTTAACATGCAAGCGCCACAATGTATAATTAAGCTATATTTACTTAAGTCTTCTGGGAAATGACTGCCTGCAGCCCATTCAAAGTTTAACTCTCCGCCTACTTTTTTTTGCAGCCATCGAGGAATTTTAACGGTTCCAATGTCATCAGCCTGTTGATGATGGGTACAAGCTTCTGCAATCAAAACTGTATCCCCTGGTTTTAACTTCTCAATGTTTTTTACACCAGATACTAACGTTTCCAAATCGCCTTTATGTCTCGCAAATAATATAGAAAAAGATGTTAACATAACACCTGATGGTGTCTCTGCCGATACCCTCTCAAAAGCTTGTGAATCTGTAACTATTAATCGAGGAAGTTTACGTAAATTTTGAATTGCCTGTTTTAGTTCTGTTTCTTTAACCACGATAGTCACACCATCATGGTCAAGAATATCACGAATGGTTTGAACTTGGGGTAAAATGAGTCGCCCTTTCGGCGCTGCTGAATCAATGGGAGTAACTAAAATTATTGTATCCTTGGCTTGGATGAGATCCCCAATCACAGGTGGTCCCTGCCAATCTGGCGGAGCATAGGTAATAATTAATTTTTTCAATTCTTCAATACCCTGACTATTCTTTACACTAGTAGGCAGCAAGGGAATGTTAAACTCCTTACTCCACTTCATTACCAATTCTGCTGCTATCGTAATTTTATCAGTTTTGTTTATGACCCCAATAATAGGTATTTTCTTTACCTTAATACCTTCTATTAAAGCTTTTTCATATTGCGTTATGCCGCTTTCAGCTTCCAATACAATTATCACTAAATCCGCCTTATTTAATACGCTCATGGTGCGTTCTACTCGTAATGTACCAAGGCACCCGCTATCATCAATACCTGCAGTATCAATAATCATAACCGGACCAATTGGTAAAATCTCCATCGCTTTATATACGGGATCCGTTGTTGTCCCTGGAACGTCTGATACTAACGCAACTTTTTGGTTTGTCAGTGCATTGATTAAACTAGATTTCCCTGCATTACGTCGTCCTAAAATTGCAATGTGCAAACGTGATGCTTTTGGTGTTTCCTGCATGTTAATTCTCCTTTATTCGCAATATATTACTAATTTATATCGCATATCTTTATGTTTTACAAAAAGTGTCAAATTATGTTTCACGTGAAACATAATTTGACACTTTTTATTCTTATACTGCGAAGGTTCCGCGAGACTTACTAGGAGCCGGTGCTTCATCACCACTTAAAACTTCAAGAATACGTTCTAAATCTTCAGATGAAGAAAATTCAATTTCTATTTTGCTCTTGAATTTTCCTTCCTTAATTTTTACTTGTGTACCTAATATCATCTTGAGTCGATCTTCAGCTTCTGTCACAAAAAAATTTTTCTCTTCTACATTCTTCGGTTGTTGTTTTGCTGGTTTCTTTTTTTCCGATAATCGTTTGACTAATTCTTCTGCATCCCTTGCTGATAAATCATTTTCAATAATGATTTCTGCTGCTTCTAATTGAAGTTCAAGGGTTTCTAAGGCTAATAGGGGTCTAGACTGCCCCATGGATAATGTTCCACGTGAAACATAATCTTGTACCTTTGGATGTAAATTCAGTAAACGTACCATATTCGCGATCACAGAGCGACTGCGACCAATTTTCTTTGCAACTTCTTCTTGAGTTAAACTAAATTCATCCATTAAACGACGATAGGCAAGAGCTTCTTCAATGGCATTTAAATCTTCTCTTTGTATATTTTCAATTAAAGAGATTTCCGTCATTTCTCTATCTGTATAATCTTTAATAATAACAGGGATCTCTTTTAGACCTGCTTGCTGAGAAGCACGTAACCGTCGCTCACCAGCTACTAATTCATAAATATTATTACTTTTTCGCACTACAAGGGGTTGCAATACGCCATATTGACTAATGGAAGATACTAATTCGAGCAATGCAGTTTCATCAAAGATCCGACGTGGTTGAAATTTATTAGGAATAATTTCTGAGATAGAAACACTCTTTATAAGAGGCTCTGCATCTACCCCTTTTGAACTAGAAAACAATGCATCCAATCCTCGCCCTAGTCCTCTCTGAGAATTATTATTCATCATCAATCACCTCTTTAGCTAGATCTGTATAAACTTCTGCCCCTTTAGATTTAGGATCATATCGAGTGATAGGCTGTCCATGGCTAGGTGCTTCACTAAGACGAACGTTCCGGGGAATAATTGTTTGGTATACCTTATGACGAAAATGATTTTTCACTTCATCTACTACTTGAATGGACAAGTTTGTCCTGGCGTCAAACATTGTCAGAACTACCCCTTCCAAAGACAACGCCGGATTTAGATTCTTCTGAACAAGAGTAATTGTATTCATCAGCTGGGATAACCCTTCCAATGCATAAAACTCACATTGAATTGGTACTAATACAGAATTAGCGGCGGTTAATGAATTAATAGTCAATAACCCTAAGGAAGGGGGGCAGTCAATAATAACATAATCATAACTGTACTTCACTTTATCTAGAACTCTTTTTAGCTTCGTTTCTCGAGACATAATGGATACCAACTCGATTTCCGCTCCTGCCAGCTGAATCGTAGCGGGTAACAGCATTAGATTTTCAATTTTGGTTTGTAAAATAACGCCTTCAATCGGTACATCATTAACTAGCACATCATAAACAGATTGTTTAATCTTGGTTTTATCAAAACCAAAACCACTAGTAGAATTACCTTGTGGATCAAGATCCACTAATAATATCTTTTTCCCTAAATCAGCCAAACAAGCACTTAAATTAACAGAAGTTGTTGTCTTTCCAACGCCCCCTTTTTGGTTGGCAATTGCAATTACCTTCACCAAGTAGTTCACCCCATATTCTCATTCATATTTTAAGAAAGACTAAGGCATATGCCAGGTCTTTAGAATCCAGGTCAAGCCTTAGTCTTCTACTTACAAACTTTCCTCTCGATTCTAATTTCTATAAGCTAATTCATTCCACACTATAGAGACTATCTCCTGCCAAAAATAGTAGATAGCCTCCGTAAATATACCATTATTTAACCAATTTTATAATTATTAAAAAAACATTGACAATCAGGCAGTTTTATATTATCATGAATTCCAATTTAATAAATACTCTTATCTAGAGTGGTCGAGGGACTGGCCCTATGACACCCAGCAACCAGCAGCAATGCAAATGGTGCTAAATCCAGCAGAATTCACGTTCTGAAAGATAAGAGGAAAGAACGGATGATAAAACAGCCTCTTTCCTCAAAGGAAAGAGGCTGTTTTATTAAATTATAATAATGTGAGGTTATTGTATGAAACTTTCTGATCGATTTAATAAAGGAAAAGCCCTTGTCTCTTTTGAAATTTTTCCGCCAAAACAAACTGTCACCTTAGAATCTATTTTTAAAACAACAGAGGGCTTACAAACCCTCAATCCTGATTTTACTAGTATTACCTATGGAGCTGGAGGCAGTGCTTCAGATCGCACCATTGAAACCGCGGACAAAATAAAAAATACTTATGGTGTCGAGGCCTTAGCTCATTTAACTTGCATCAACTCGCACAAAGATGATATTGATCTAATGTTAAATCAACTACAAGCTCATAATATTGAAAATATATTAGCTATGCGAGGCGATTATCCTATAAACAAAAACAATAATAAAGGAAAAGAAAATACCTATCAATATGCAAAAGATTTAATTGCCCATATTAAATCCAATCATGATTTTTGTATTGCTGCTGCCGCTTATCCAGAGGGACATCCAGAGTGCCCTGATTTGAATACAGATCTTCTTCACCTAAAAGAAAAGGTAAACAGCGGCACAGATTTCCTAATTACACAAATGTTTTTTGATAATACCATTCTTTATGATTTTCTTGACCGCATTAAACAAGTTAATATCACAATCCCTGTTAGTGCCGGAATCATGCCATTACTAAATAGCAAACAAGTAGGCAGGATTAAAGGATTATGCGGTGCCTCTATTCCTAAACCCCTACAAAACATCATTCAAAAATATGAAAATTCACCCTTAGATTTTGAAAAAGCAGGAATTGAATATGCTTGCAGCCAAATTACAGATCTGATAGCAAATCAGGTAGATGGTATACATCTATATACTATGAATAAACTAGAACAATCAAAAAGCATTATTCAACAAACAAATTTGCGTTAAATAATGCCTCTACATCCCTGACAGACTAGTAATTTATAAATAAACATTTTAATATATTATACATATCTAGAGGATTATCATCAGCTGAATTCTTATACATTAAAATGTTCTTGATACAACCAAAGGAGGGATACTGTGCCAATTTACAACCCAACAATTCAAACGCTAGAAATGAGCGAATTAAAACGTTATTCAGGCCTTACCAAATGTACTGAATTCCCCCAGCACTTACTTGACCATGCTTGTACAGAAGCACAAATCATCTCCAAACCAAAAGCAAGCTGGCAGATGTATGACTATGATGCAAGTTCTGCTACGATTATGAGCCCTGAGCCTTTATCACTACCTCCAACCGTTATTAGTAAACACCTGGCGAACTCTTTAAAAGTTGCCGTTATTGCAGTTACCATAGGACCTGATTTAGAAGAGCTCGTAAGTGATTACTTCAGCAAAAATGAATACACCTTAGGCTTGTTATTAGATGCAGCAGGCACAACGGCCGTAGAGTTGGCTGCCGATCAAGCTTGTGAGCTTATTAAGCAGGAAGCAAATAAGCAAGGGTATACCACTCTATTCCGCTTTAGCCCAGGCTATGGCCAGTGGGATATTAGGGTTCAACCTCAAATCTTATCTTTAGCACATGGTGATGAAATTAATATAACAGTCACTTCTACATGTATGCTTCTCCCCCGTAAATCCATTACAGCTGTGATCGGCTTAACAGCAACTGTACCGAACCTCCCCCTTAAGGAAATGATCGAAGGTTCTAAATGTGATCAATGCCAACAAATAAATTGTCTATCTAGAAAGGATTGAAATTATGATTTATATTTTTGACGGCGCCATGGGAACGATGTTGCAAAATGCAGGATTACCGCCGGGATATTGTCCTGAATTATGGAATCAAGAGCAGCCAGCCGTGATTACGGCTATACATAAAAGCTATATTGAAAGCGGATCCGATATTATTGAAACAAATACCTTTGGAGCAAATCGGATTAAATTAACCCATTATGGCTTAGAGGAAAAAGTCGCCCTGCTTAATACTTCCGCTGTTCAGGCAGCCCGGGCTGCCTGTGGTCCTGCCACCAAGATAGCAGGTTCTGTGGGTCCTACAGGTAAATTAATAGTTCCCTTAGGAGACTTATCCTTTGATGACGCTTACAACGTTTTTTTTGAACAAATTTCTGCCTTAGATCAAGCAGGCGTAGACATGATTCTAATTGAAACGATTATTGATATTCAAGAAATGCGTGCAGCTTTACTTGCAGCAAAAGCTGCTTCCAAAAAGCCCGTTATTTGTCAAATGTCTTTTGGTGCTGATGAAAGAACTGTAACTGGCACTGATCCAGTAACGGCAACTATCATTTTAGAAGCAATGGGTGCTGATATCATTGGTGTGAATTGTTCCTTAGGTCCTGCGCAATTACTGCCAATTGTAGAAAAAATAGCACAGACTACAAATTGTCCAATTAGTGTTCAAGCTAATGCAGGAATGCCTAGCCTAATCAATAAACAAACTGTTTTTCCCATGCAGCCAGAGGAAATGGGACATTGGGCTAAAAAATTAGTTGCTGCAGGTGCTCGTTATGTTGGCGGTTGCTGCGGCACTACCCCCCATCATATTAAATCTATATACCAAGCCGTAAAGCATCTCTCCCTATCGGATTTACCCACGGTTCAATTAACAAAGAAGTTTACCTCCTTAACCAGCCGTAGTAAAACCATTTACCTCGGTGCTGATCATCCCACTGTCATTATTGGCGAACGGATTAATCCTACAGGCCGCAAACAGTTAGCAGCCGATATTGCCTCAGGACAATTTATTTCCGTAAAAAAAGAAGCCTTGTCTCAAATCCGTGCAGGGGCACAGCTTCTAGACGTAAATATGGGTGTTCCAGGAATTGACCAGGCTAAGGCCATGCAGTATGCGATTCAAGAATTATCAATGCTGGTAGATGTTCCTTTGGTTATTGATACAACAGATGTAAACGCATTAGAAGCAGGCTTAAAGGCTTATCCTGGCAGGGCGCTGATTAACTCAGTAAGTGCCGAACCAGAACGCTTAGAGTCTTTTTTGCCTCTGGCAAAAAAATATGGAGCTGCTATCCTTTGTTTACCTATTAGTCCAGCTGGAGTGCCTAAAACCGCTCAAGATCGGTTAGTAGTAATACAAGAAATTATTCATAAAGCATTTGAAATTGGTCTCAAACCCGGGGATTTTGTATTAGATGCTCTCATCCTAACAGCAGCGGCAGATGCTAGGGCTGGTCTTGAAGCGCTTGCCACATTAAAATTGTATCGCCAGCACCTTGGTTACCCAACTACAATGGGTCTTAGTAATATTTCTTTTGGACTGCCCAGGCGAGATATTATTAATGCAACCTTTTGTGCGATGGCATTAGATGCCGGACTTGATGCGCCCATTCTAAATCCGTATGATCCTCTCATGCAGCAAACCTTAGCAGCTTCAGCTTTGCTTTTAGGGAATGATCCCAGCGGCAGATCCTACAGTGTAAATTATGCTCCCACTAGTCAATCCGAAGAAAGAGCTGTCCCTCTTACACCTAAAAACATTATCGAACAAATCCATCTTGCCATTGTATCTGGAGAAAAAGAAGCGGTTGTCCCTTTAGTAGAGCAGGCATTAAGAGAAGGACATGGTTCCATTGAGATTAGTGAGCAAGCATTAACAACGGCTATGAATAAAGTTGGTATCGCTTTTGGCAATGGACAATGTTTTCTCCCCCAAGTATTATTAGCTGCCGAAAGCATGCGCGCCGCCTTCCTTACAATAAAAAAAGAACTGCCGGCTCATGCAACAACAAGCCTAGGTACTATCATCCTAGCTACTGTCAAAGGTGATATTCACGATTTAGGGAAAAATATTGTGGCTGCCTTACTAGAAAATAACGGTTTTACCGTAATTGACTTAGGAAAAGATATTTCACCCGAAAAGATTGTGGAAAAAGCCCTAGAGCATAAAGCTGATATTGTGGGCCTATGCGCCCTTATGACGACAACGATGCCGCAAATTGACCACACCATTGCAGCGTTAAAAGCTGCAGGATGTTCTGCTCAAACTATCGTCGGCGGAGCTGTGCTAACCCAGGAATATGCAAATCAAGCAAATGCCGATTCTTATGCAGCTAATGGTGTGGATGCTGTAACAATTGCCAAAAATTTTATGGCTGATAAAGAACATTAACGTATACTATTTATCCCATGATCGGTAAATTAGCTTGTATGAAACAGCATCTTTTTGCTAATTTCATACAAGTTAATTTTTTTATCAAAAATGCAGGATTTATGACAAATTATATGGAATTTTATATAATTATGTCAATTTTTATATACATTATTAAATGATGGGTGGTAAAAAGCAATGGACAAAGAGGGAATAATGAGTGAAGCAGCGATTGATGAACTACTAGCTGTTGCTAATAAAGAATTATTCGCTCCAGAATCAGCTTCTGTTAACAACGGAATTGATCAGCTATCAGCAACTGAAGAAAATTCGTCTCAAGAAATACCTCCCACAAAAAAATTATCTTTTTTAACACAGCTATTACAAGATTCTCAAATTAAAAGAAAACTAGTTACTGTTCTTTTGCTATTATGTGCCTGCATCCTGGCGGGAGGATATGTTGGCTATCAAAAAGGACTAGAAACATTAGAAGCACCTCTTTCTCTTGATAAAATAATCCAGCAGGGAATTACTTTCGAAGGAAAAAATCTTATTACTTATGCAGGGCGTGGTGATGAAGCAATTGTGCTCGCTTTTCTTGATGCAGATATGGACATTAATACAACGCGAAACACAGATGGATGGACAGCTTTAACAGCGGCCTCTTTTTATAAAAAGCCCGAGATGGTTAAGCTGCTGCTAGAAAAGCAGGCTATTGTTAACATACAAGACAGATCTGGCAAGACCCCTTTAATGTATGCTGCTGCAATGGGAACGGAAGAAATTACGACTCTGTTACTAGAGGCAGGAGCAAATCCTAATACGCAAGACAAAAGCGGACGAACTGCACTTATGGAAGCCTACTCCAAACAAGAAGCAAAAATTGCCGAAATCCTCAAAAGTGCTGGTGCCGATCCTACACTTCCTACTATAGTACGAAAAGAAGATATACCAGATGCTCCAACATCTCCAACTAAAAAAACACCTCAAACCTTCTCTTCCACGATCCCCGCTGAGGTTCAAATGACAGTCAGCAAAGCAGGCCTGATACCAATTGGCATGCCTTTGAAAGATGTAAAGAAATTATATCCAACTCTTTCTCTTAATGAAACGTATATTGATGGCAGCAAAAAAACCATTGCAAATATCTATTTAGAAAGTAGCAGTGATCCCTCTTTAGTATTAGAGCTTTCAAGTGGAAAATCGCAATTAGTATCGATTATAAGCGTCTATGATTCCAGGTTCACAACTGATAAAAATGTTACCCTTCACTCTACGGTTGGCGATATACGAAATCAATACTCGGTAAACGAGATTCGAGTCATTGACCATTCCTTGTACCTTCTAGTTAAAAGTACGAAAATGCTATTTGAACTTGATATCAACGATCCTATGATACTAATTAACTGGGCGGACAGTGGCAGCCCTAATTCCATACCTTCTGATACAAAAATAAAACGAGTTATAATATATTAAAAAAGCTAACAATGAATTGTTAGCTTTTTTAATATATTATAATTATACATATCATACTGACTTTATTTTTTCTTCGGAATGCGTAAATTAATATGAATAAATTCCTCATCTTGCTCTTGTTTTACTTTAATTTTAAGACCTGTTTTTTTCATTTCGCCTACTACATTGTTAATGGTATTAATAAAAATTCGTACATCGCGAATCACTTTTACAACATTGCGTTTAGGAGTATTTTTAGCCTCTACTTGTTTGGCGATATCTTCTAAAAACTCTTCAATAAGCTCTTCTGTCTCTCGCACATTTAACTTCTTTTCACCGATCATTTCCAATACTTCTAATTGCAATCTAGAATCATCTAACTTTAGTAACGAGCGGGCATGTCGTTCAGTTAACTTTTCCCTTGCAATTACCCCACGAACCTCAGGTATCAGTTTTAATAATCGCAATTTATTCGCAATGGTAGATTGATTCTTCCCCATACGTTTAGCAAGTTCCTCTTGGGTGAAAGAAAAACTTGTAATTAATTGCTGAAAGCCCTCTGCCTCTTCTAAGAAATGTAAATCTTCTCTCTGTAAATTCTCAATCATAGCTAATTCAGCCATTTCTTTATCAGTAAACTCTTTTATAATTACAGGTACCTGGCTTAAGCCTGCCAACTTTGAAGCGCGCAGACGACGTTCTCCCGCCACTAATTCAAAACCATCAGGGATAAGACGCACAATTAAGGGTTGTATAATGCCATATTCCTCAATGGATGATGCCAATTCTTGTAAAGATTCTTGACTAAATATTTTCCTTGGCTGAAATGGATTGGGAACAATTTCAGTAATTTGTACATGCTGTACATTGCCTTCATTCATCCCATTTTCCATCGTGCTTAAGCTGCTATCATCCTGCCTATTATCTATATCCCTTGCAATATTGGTTTGCTCTTTAGCCTCTTTAGCAATTTCCGGACTTTCTGAAGTCAGGCCTAATAATCTGGCTAAATTTTTCATCTGTACACCGCCTTACCTAAAATAGCCTTGTCAATAAGGTAATATTCGGCATTTCCACACAAGTTCCTTTTAACATGACTGTATTATAATGGATTTTTTTCTGCAATGCCTGGACGCCTAGGATACACTGGTAACGTTTTTTTTATTTTTCGAATATATACAACTGCCCTTACATCATCAAGACCTGGCAGCTTAATATTCTCAATTTTCTCGATTTCGCCGCCAAGCACTCTGAGAGCGCTTGTAGACTCTTTTATTTCTTGACTGTACTGCGATCCCTTAAGGGCAATAAAAAACCCTCCTACGGCCACAAATGGCAGGCATAATTCAGAGAGGATACTCAATCTTGCTACTGCCCGAGACACGGCAATGTCATATGCCTCACGAAATTGTTTATTTTTCCCACCATCTTCAGCTCGACTGTGTATAAATTCAATATCCGGTATTTCTAATTTTTCGGCTACTTCTTTTAAAAATAAAATTCTTTTATTTAAAGAATCAAATAACGTCAATTTTAAATCAGGACGATAAATCTTAAGAGGCAATCCGGGAAAACCAGCTCCAGTACCTACATCAATTATTTTTGCCCCATTTTTAAAAATAATCTTATCATAACAAGATAAGGAATCAATCATGTGTTTGACAGCCACTTCATTCGGATCTGTAATCGCTGTCAAATTGATTTTTTGATTCCATTCTATCAATATTTCAAAATACTGGGAAAATCGCGTTAACTGTTCTTCTGTTAAGGATAAAGAATATTCCGTCGCAGCCTTTATTAACACCTCACGAAAGATCAATTGCTTCATCCCTCCTACGCTTTTGTTCCATATAAATCATTAATATCGAAATATCGGCAGGAGAAACACCGGAAATACGTCCTGCTTGTCCTATGGATAACGGGCGAATTTCATTCAATTTTTCTCTAGCTTCCACAGCTAAGCCGCTTAGCTGCATATAATCAATATCCTCAGGCAATAATTTTTCATCTAATCTGGCCGCCCGCTCTACTTGTTCAAGTTGTTTGCTAATATAACCTTCATATTTAGCAGAAATTTCTACTTGCTGCTGTACCGCCGAATCCAAGAGAGGTACATCAAAATGCTCAGAAATCATGTTATAGTTAATTTCCGTTCTCCGCAGTAAATCATACAACATAATACCTGTACGTAATTCTACTGTTCCCATTGCCTGCATCTTTGCCTGTATTTCAGGCGTGGGGGTAATCATTACACTACGCAGCAGTTTTAAACTTTCTTCAATGGAATCACGTTTACAAACAAATTTAGCATATCGTTCATCACTGACTAAACCAATTTTGCGTCCAATTTCCGTTAAACGCAAGTCCGCGTTGTCCTGACGCAAAATAAGGCGGAATTCAGCTCGAGAGGTCATAATGCGATAGGGCTCATTGGTTCCTTTTGTAACCAAATCATCAATCAGCACTCCGATATATCCATCAGAACGAGACAAAATCAGCGGTTCTTGACCTTTAACCAATAGGGCGGCATTAATGCCAGCTACTAAGCCTTGAGCTGCTGCTTCTTCATAACCTGATGTACCATTTATTTGACCTGCTGAGAACAATCCTTGAACCGTTTTAAATTCTAGAGTTGGCTTAAGCTGGGTAGAATCAATACAATCGTAATCAATCGCATAACCCGGACGCATAATTTTTACATTCTCCATGCCAGCAATGGTTCGCAAGAATTCATATTGTACATCAATTGGCAGGCTTGTAGACATGCCTTGCACATACATTTCATTGGTATGATGCCCTTCTGGCTCTATAAATAATTGATGTGCATTTTTATCGGCAAATCTTACAATTTTTGATTCGATAGATGGACAATATCGCGGTCCAACCCCCTCTACAATTCCCGTATACATAGGAGCACGATGTAGATTATTTCGTATAATTTCATGAGTCTTTTCATTGGTATATGTCAGCCAGCAGGGCAGTTGCGTTCTAGTTGTAATTTCACTTAAAAAAGAAAAATTATGAATCTCTTCATCACCTGGCTGCTCGATCATTTTGGAAAAATCTAAGGAACGTTTATCTACCCTTGCCGGGGTACCTGTCTTAAATCGCATGATACGAATATTTAATTCTTTTAAGGAAGATGTTAAATTTTCAGCTGCTCGCTGACCATTGGGACCGCCTTTATATGCGAGTTCCCCTATGATAATTTTTCCACCTAAATAGGTCCCTGTCGCTACTATTATACTTTTCGTATAATAAATTTCTCCAGTTTCCACTTCAATTCCATATACCTTCTGGTCCTTCGACAGTATCCTTTCGACCAACACCTGTTTCACATCTAAATTAGGCTGATTTTCAACTGTCTCTTTCATTGTGATATGATATAAATCTTTATCAGCCTGAGCTCTTAATGCATGTACAGCTGGTCCTTTTCCTGTATTTAACATTCTCATTTGAAGGCTGGTTTTATCTGCATTAATCCCCATTTGCCCACCTAATGCATCTAATTCTCTTACCAAATGCCCTTTAGCCGGACCACCAACGGAAGGATTACATGGCATAAAAGCTATATTATCTAAATTAATCGTCGTTAACAGCGTTTGACAGCCCATACGGGCAGCCGCTAATGCTGCTTCGCATCCAGAATGACCAGACCCAATCACAATTACATCATACTCGCCTGCAATAAACACAATTTGCCACTCCCCTATTTACCAATACAAAATTGAGTGAAAATCTGATCAATAATATCTTCCCCCACTGTATCTCCTGTAATCTCCCCTAGCTTGTCCCAACTCTCTTTTAAATCAATCACAATACAATCCGATGGCATTCCTTCATCAATTGTCGCAACCGTCGCTTCTAAATGATATTTTGCTTGCTCTAACAAATTAGCTTGACGCAAATTCGTGAGAAATGCTCCCTCTTTTTGAGCTATTTCACCACCGTACACCATATCCACAATCATCTGCTCTAGTTCTGGTAAACCAGTGCCTTCCATTACCGATATCTTTAATACTTTTGTATCTGCTATATAGGTGTATACTTCATCCAAATTTAAAAGCACCGGCAAATCTGTTTTATTAACTAAAACAATTGCCTGTTTACCGGAAAGCATAGTTAGTACTTCTCTATCTTCTGCTGATAATGGCAGGGAAGCATCTAATAATAACAAAATTAAATCCGCTGTCACAACAAATTCTTTCGCCTTTTCCACACCCATTTGTTCAATAATATCAGAGGTTTCTCTAATACCAGCAGTATCTACAATTTTTAAAGGAACACCCGATAGGTTCACGAATTCTTCAATCACATCACGAGTTGTTCCTGGAATATCTGTTACAATCGCTCTTTTTTCTTTCAATAAAGCATTTAACAAACTGGACTTACCCACATTGGGTTTACCAAGAATTACAGTTTCTAATCCTTCACGCAATATCCGTCCTGTCTCTTTTGTCAGCAATAAATGATTTACGTCTGCCAATAAGAGCACTACTGCTGCTCTAACATCCTGAGCGGCTAAGACCTCAATATCTTCTTCTGGAAAATCAATGGTCGCTTCTAAATTAGCAATCATTCTTAAAATTTCATATCTCATTTTGCGTATCTGGTCTGATAAGGCTCCCGATAAATGTCCCACAGCCATACGAAGAGAAGCATCTGTTTTCGCTCTAATGATATCCATAACGGCTTCTGCTTGAGATAAATCCAGTCTACCATTTAGAAATGCCCGCTTTGTAAATTCACCAGGTTCGGATAATCGTGCACCATACTGCAGTGTGAGTGCTAGAATTTTCTTCATTGGCACCGGACCGCCATGGCAATGAATTTCCACAACATCTTCTCGCGTATACGATTTAGGGCCATGCATAACAAGTAATAAAACCTCATCAATAACTTGACCATTATCCGGATCTATAATATGCCCATATGCCACTTGCTGGGATGCTATCTGCCTTGCACTCTTCCCATTTATTCCACGAAAAAATGTTTCCGCTATCTTTATTGTCAAGGAGCCACTCATACGTATAATGCCAATTGCTCCTTCACCTGGAGCAGTAGCGATTGTACTAATCGTATCCTCTACAAACACTTTTATTCCTCCTTATTTTGTATCCATATACTCTCGGAAAAACAACCATAATATAGCCGTAAACAGGCAAAGGATGAGATTTTCAAAAGGATACTATACACTTACTATTTTTACCCATTCCCCTGGGAATATTTATCTATGGTGAACAATTAATATACATGGCTATTCTTTAGTAGTAAAACCCAGTAATAATTAATTATTACTGGGTTTTTGAATATGTAAACTATCTATTTTTTAAAGCAATCACAATTTTGCGATAGGGTTCTTCCCCTTCACTGTAAGTAATAATTCGCTGATCATCTTGAAGAGCCATATGAATAATTTTGCGTTCGTTAGGACTCATCGGTTCCAACACCACTTTTTCTCCACGACGTTTTACAGAATCAGCCAAACGAGCAGCCAAACGATTTAACGTGTCTGTACGACGCTGACGATAATCTTCCACATCAAGAACAATACGCACCTTACCATCAATATCACGATTTGCTGTCAAATTAGTCAAATATTGCAACGCATCTAAAGTCTGACCATGTTTACCAATCAGTATGCCTAAATCATTACCCCGAATATTAAAATTAATAGAATCTTCTTTACCTACTCTTTCAATCTGTACCTCTAATTTCATTAAGTCAAAAACAGTTTTCAAAAATTCATGAGCCACTTGTACCGGATCAATTGGCTTAATAGTCACTCTCACTTTAGCAGGCTTACTGCCAATAAAGCCAAATAAACCTTTACTGGGCGCTTCTAACACTTCATACTCGATGCGGTCTTCTCCAACTTGAAGTTCATTTAAAGCCAGTCGTACCGCTTCTTCAACGGTTTTACCTGTCATATCCACAGAAGTCATCGTGTTAATTAGCCTCCTTATTTTTGAGCTTCACCACGGTACATCCACCACTGTTGAGCAATTTGGAATGCATTACTCATTACCCAGTATAATACAAGTCCAGCAGGAAAAGTAATACTAATATAGCCTATAAATAATGGCATAAAAGTCATCATCATTTTTGCCTGTTGATTCATATCACTGCTTGTCTGTTTTTGTTGAACATAGGTAGTAGCTGCTGATAGTACAGGTAAAATATACAAAGGATCAGGATGAGACAAATTAGCAATCCATAAAAAACTAGGTATTTGTGCATATTGATAATCACGAATGGCAAAGAAAATTCCCATAAGTATAGGCATCTGAACCAATAGAGGTAAACAGCCTGATAACGGATTGACCCCTGACTCCTTATATAAAAGTGCCATTTCCTTATTTAATTTTTCAGGATTTCCTTTGTATTTTTCTTGTAATTCTTTCATTTTAGGTTGTAGATCTTGCATAGCCTTCATACCTTTAACTTGTTTTACAGTTAAAGGATATAATAGCAACTTTATGATCAAAGTTACCAAAATAATAGCTATACCATAATTAGGTATACCAATGCTAGCTGTCATATCATAGAAAAAAGTTAATATATGCTGCAATAATGCAATAGCCGAATCAAACAGAGCCAATATCTCACGTCCTCAATATTAATTTGTAACAAAATTAATTGTCAATCTTGAATCGATTCTTATATATCAAACAGGATCATACCCGCCAGGATGAAAGGGATGACAGCGCAAAATGCGCCGTACAGCCATAATACCCCCACGGAAAATCCCATATTTCTCAATTGCCTGTAATGCATACTCTGAACAAGTCGGCACAAAACGGCAAGTAGGCGGTTTGAGCGGTGAAATAAATAAACGATAACCTTTAATCATCATTATAGCTATTTTTTTCATTATCAACTACCTACTTAGCCAAAATTTTTGCCTTTTCACACAAATGAATAAACGCTTTACCAACAGCTATAGAATTTGAGCTTACTGCAGCTTGTCTGCCAACTAATAGCAAATCAATTCCATTAATTAACTTATGCTGGTTTAAACGATAAGAGTCCCGCAAAAGACGTTTTACACGATTGCGTACTACCGCACCACCCAACCTTTTACCTGCAGCAAATCCTACTCGACGAACAACACTATTAGTAGATAGCACATAAAGTACTATCATTCGATTAGCATATGATTTGCCGGCTTTATATACAGCTTGGAAATTTTTATTTTTGTGTAGAATCCCTTGCTTAGATAACTTATATATCACAGTTTATCATCCCGCCATATGGAAAATAGGCCTGTTCTGGCGCCCTACTACGCAGATAACTTCTTTCTGCTTCTAGCACGTCTTCTTTTAAGGACTAATTGACCACCTCTGGTTTTCATACGTTCACGGAAACCATGGGTTCTTTTTTTCCATAAGTTATTTGGTTGATAAGTACGTTTCATTTATTTACACCTCCTTGCTAAAATACCAAAAATATCACGTTAAAATGCCTATATTTTAACACTAAAGATTATAGACTAGCCAAGGCCTCAGTGTCAAGAAATATACTTGTTGATAGTTTCTGAGTATTGTGGATAATTTTGTAGACAAAAGGTCCTATTTGATAAAAATCTGTTGATAACTTATATAGTTTTTGATAATATAAAACATGACAAGATATCCACATATTCTTTCTAATCTCATTTTTATCTACATAAAGTAAAAGTTATTCACAAAAACATAGCTTTATGCACACTTTTATCCACACCACTTAATAACTCTATTATACTTGATGAATACAAGACTGCGAAATACTTTTTATTTTGCTGTTGTATTTTTTTTTCGTTAAAACCCTTCTTTTTCAAAATAAGTTATTCACATCTGTTAATAAGTATGTGGATAACTTATTAGACTGTTAATTAAATTTGTTGATAGAGTGATTATAATTCAAATAATCCTTTAACTTTTAGTCTTTATTTTATGTTTGATAAAACATTTTCATTATTATTGTTTTATCTTTTTATATGACTAACCGCATCTTATTTTTATATTATTTGTATAGCACAGAAAGGATTGAATGTATGGACGATACCCTACAAGCAACAATCGTATGGGAACAGGTATTAAAAAAATTAGAACAAGAATTATCAAAGCTAATGATTGATACTTGGCTAAAGCCCACCATCCCCCTAAAACTAACCGATACCACATTAGAAATTGGAACTCCCAAACAAATCATTAAAGAATGGCTTGAATCCCGCTATCTTCCTATCATTTCATCTACAGTCCAATTTATTACGAATAAACCCTTAACGATAATTTTTATTAATTTAGATATAGATGATGAAACAACTGCGCCTCCTGCATCTCAAGAAATAACTCCGGCAATCGCCCCATCCCAGCTACTATTAGAACCAGAAATCGACAAAAAACCTGATTTTGTGCAAACGAGTATGTCCACAGCCAAACAACCTCATATCTATAAACCATCTTCTGAATCCGACCAAAATTTTTCCTTAAATCAAAATCCAGCAGAAGAATCAATGGCAATATTAAATCCTAAATATATTTTTGAAACTTTTGTTATTGGTAATTCTAACCGTTTAGCGCATGCTGCATCCTTAGCCGTTGCCGAGGCACCAGCCAATGCGTACAATCCTTTTTTTGTTTATGGCGGTGTTGGACTAGGAAAAACTCATCTTATGCACGCCATTGGTCACCGTATTTTAAAAAATCACCCACATTTAAAATTACTCTATATCTCTAGTGAAAAATTCACCAATGAGTTAATCAATTCCATTCGGGATGGTAATCCAGAAAGCTTTCGTCAAAAATACCGTAACATTGATGTTCTCTTAGTTGACGATATTCAATTTTTAGCCAAAAAAGAACATACCCAGGAAGAATTTTTCCATACTTTTAATACGTTACATGAAGCAAATAAGCAGATTATCATGTCAAGCGATCGACCGCCTCGCGAGATTCAAACTTTAGAAGATCGACTGCGATCTCGCTTTGAAATGGGTCTTATCACTGATATTCAGCCTCCGGATTTGGAAACGCGAATTGCCATTCTACGTAAAAAAGCAATTATGGAACATTTGAATGTATCCAACGACGTTATGGTGTATATCGCAAGCCGTATTGATAATAATATTCGAGAACTGGAAGGTGCATTAATCAGAGTGATGGCTTATGCTTCCCTAACGAACCAGAATATTGATATCGATCTGGCAACAGAGGCATTAAAAGACATTTTTCCTCATGGTAAGCCTAAGCAAATTACGGTAGAGCTGATTCAAGAAACCATCGCTTCTTACTTCAAACTAAAAATTGATGAATTACTGGCTAAAAAACGGACTCGCAATGTTGCATACCCTAGACAGATTGCCATGTATTTATCCAGAGAACTAACAGAGACTTCACTTCCGAGGCTTGGAGAAATGTTTGGCGGACGTGATCACACAACGGTCATTCATGCTTATGACAAAATCAGCCGTGAACGTAACGCAGATATTAAATTAAGCAATACAATTAAGGAATTAATTAAACGAATTGAAAATACTTAATATCTTTATTCGCTTATTTGTCACAAAAAGTGCTATTTTACTCACACAATTCACTCTTTCTTTGGCGATACGTGTATAACTCTGTTAGTAACAGTAGGACTAGCCTGTACATTATTTGTTGATAATTTATGAACAGTAAAAAGCTGTGGATTTGTGGATAACCCCTATAGTACTTACTGACACGTTATTAACAAGCGTTTTTTATTGTGCATAAGGCAATTTTAGAGTTATTAACATATCTACACCCCCTACTACTATTACGACTATTTTATTAATATATATATTATTTAGTATTAATATACCGAATGGAGGACTAAAAATGAAAATCTCCTGCACAAAGGAGCAATTAAACCACGCTGTACAGACAGTACAAAAGGCTCTTGCCACTAAAACTCCAATGCCTATTTTGACAGGTATCTATTTATCTGCCTTTGAAGATAGATTAGAATTACAAGCAACGAATTATGAAATTGGCATTAGTTGCATTATTGAAGCTACAATTGAAGAACCAGGTACAGTAGTAATCTCTGGACGGTATTTTCAAGAGTTAGTTCGTAAATTACCAGGAGAAATGATTGAAATTTCTTCAAGTGCAGAAGACAGAACCATTCAAATTACTTCGAATCAAGCTCAATTTAATTTATTAAGCTTGCCAGCAGAAGAATTTCCTGTATTAAAAAAGCCAACGAGTGATACCGTGATAAATGTTAAAGATAATATATTAAGAGAACTGATCAAGAAGACTGTTTTTGCTTGCTCTACTGATGAATCCCGTCCCATTTTTACTGGCGGTTTACTTGAAATCAACCAGCATGAGGTAAATATGGTAGCTACCAACACTCATCGCTTAGCAATAAAAAAAGACCATCTTGGTCATAATACAGATAGCATCAAAATGATTATTCCTGCTAAGATATTGAATGAATTAGCACGCATTATGATTTCAGATGTTCCTATGGATGTAACAATTTATTGTCAAAAGAATCAAGTATCCTTTGCGTTTGATAATATCTATATCATTTCTCGTCTAATTGAAGGACAATTTCCCGACTATAATAAAGTAATTCCCCCTAGTTTTGCTACTACCATCACTATTGATACTCATGCATTTATGGATGCAGTGGAACGTGTCTCCTTATTAGCAAGAGATGGCGATTATAATATTATTAAATTGGCTTTTAAAAATGATTGTGTTATTATTACATCTAACAACCCTGATATCGGTAAAGCATGTGAAACAGTAACAACAATCGTTCAAGGTAATGAAGTTGAAATTGCTTTTAATGCAAAGTATGTTACGGATATTTTAAAAAATATTAGCAGTGAACAACTCATATTCTCTTTGAATACACCTCTTAGTCCTGCAAGTATTAAACCGATTGATGATGAAACTTACAACTATATCATTACGCCTGTGAGGACAAATTAAATGGAAGAAATAGGAATATCTACAGCTACTATTCAGCTTGATCAATTTTTAAAATGGGCAGGGATTATTGAATCTGGTGGACAAGTCAAATTATTGATTGAAGACGGTCTTGTCTTTATTAATGATACCCAAATTCATGAACGACGCAAAAAAATACAACCTGGTGATATAGTTGAAATTACAGATATTGGAAAATGGAAAGTAACGACTGAATAAAAGGTGTTACCATGAAAGTTAATAAAATAATTCTGAGAAACATTCGAAATTATGTAAACCTTTCCTTAGATTTTACCCAAGGAATTAATATATTTATTGGGCAAAATGCGCAAGGGAAAACCAATATACTCGAATCCATTTACTATGGTGCAATGGGGCGCTCTCATCGTACGAATGTAGATGCTGAGCTGATTCGTTGGCAGCAGGAAGATGGCAGTATTACAATTGTATTTTCCCGCATGAATATTGAAAATAGCTTGGTCATGAAGCTGAGTAACAGTCAGAAAAAAGAAATCATATCAAATCATTATGCAATAAAACCTCGGGAACTCATTGGTTTACTGAATGTTGTATTATTTTCTCCTGAAGATTTAATGCTAATAAAAGGGATGCCTGCTATGCGTAGGCGTTTTTTAGATATAGAGATTTCACAAGCAAATCCAAGCTATTACCAACAACTATTAAAATATAATCGCATTGTATCCCAACGAAACAATTTGTTAAAAAAGATCAGAGAAAATAAAGATAAACCTGACATGTTAGATGCTTGGGATGAGCAGTTGGCTGTCGCAGCTAGTAAAATCGTCACAAAAAGACAAGAGGCAGTTAAGAAATTAGCCATGCTTGCGAATTTAATGCATCGCAAAATAACTGCAAGTAAAGAGAATTTGACCCTTGTGTATCATAAGCATGAAATTACCGAAACGGGAGCTGAAAATCTGATAAAAGAATATAAGGCTAAATTTGTTCAGCAGCGACAAAACGATATTTGGCGTGGCAGCACAAGTATCGGACCTCATAAAGATGATTTAATTCTCACTGTAAATGGTATAAATTTAAGAACATTTGGCTCCCAAGGTCAACAACGTACAGGAGTTTTGTCATTAAAATTAGCAGAGTTGGAATTTATTAAATCAGAAACGGGAGAATACCCCATTTTGTTACTGGATGATGTGATGAGTGAATTAGATGCAACACGCCGGGAACATTTATTAGTTTTTATCAAAGATCGTGTCCAAACCATCATTACGGCCACGGAAGAAAAGTATTTTCCAGATTGGGAATTTGGAAAATATTTTCATGTAGAAAATGGTACTATAGTGGAGTGATTGCTATGCAAAAAATGAAAGATATAGTATCGAATACGATCAGAAACTTAGGCTTACAGAAGCCATATAACGACCAATCTGTTATTGTACATTGGTCAGAAATCGTCGGTGATGATATCGCTGCCAATGCATACGCTCGTTCTGTTCAGCAAGGAACGCTAATGGTTAGTGTGAATAGTTCTGTATGGTCTCATCATTTATCCATGATGAAAGAAAGCATTATTGATAAAATAAATCAATTTATTGGCTATAAACTTATTTTTGATATTCGTTTTCAAGCAGGATATTTTAGTAATTCCCAGAATGAAGAAGATACTGCTATAAATACAATACCTAATATAAAATACCAATTAAGTAAGGTTAAATTAGATGAATATGATGTACAAACTATGCAGGAAACCAGTAATCATATAAGTGATAAATATTTAAAGCAAAAAATATTGCGTATTATGCGTAAGGATTTTGCTTTAAAAAAAATAAAAAAACAGCATAACTGGCACCAGTGTGCCAGTTGTACTGTTTTATGTCCGCCGGAAGAAATCTATTGTACTGCTTGTACACTTAATAAAAAGCAAAAATTACTGTATACTATTATAAATACTCTAAAAGAAATACCATGGATACGCTATGCTGAATTACATGAACATATTACTTGTACAGAAGAGGAATTTCAGCAAGCTAAATATACATTAACTGCATTCATTAGCCGAGATATCCAAGAAGGAGATAATGATAAATTTAAAATAATGAGTTTTATAATGCTAACTACAGGAGCGAAGATTGAAGCTGTAAATGATGCAATTATCAATAAAACCTTAGAAAAATTCAGGAGGAAAAAGTAATGTTTTTACACCTGGGAGCCGATATGGTCGTTCCTTTGCGTGATGTTATTTCTATTACTGATCTAAAATCAAAACGATCAGGTATTAATAAAGAATTTATTAATAAAATGCGCGATGAGAAAAAGGTTTTTGATGTTTCAGAAAATGATCCCAAGAGTTTTATTATTACTACGAATAAAGTATATTTATCTGCTATTTCATCTTTAACATTAAAGAAAAGGGCAATTGATTTTCATATCTATGAAAATATTTAAGATAGATCATATAAAAGTTGTTTTATAACACTCTATGAGTTAATTTTAAGTTGGAGGTTAGCAATGAGTAATGAGGAAGAAGTTTTAGGCAATGGTAATTATGGGGCGGAACAAATACAAGTATTAGAAGGTTTAGAAGCTGTACGTAAACGCCCAGGAATGTATATTGGCAGTACTTCAGCCAGAGGATTGCATCATCTGGTTTATGAAGTGGTTGATAATAGTATTGATGAAGCATTAGCTGGATATTGTGATAAAGTAGATGTAACGATTTGCCAAGATAATAGTATTATTGTGTCGGATAATGGTCGTGGTATTCCTGTAGGTATGCATGAAACTGGCAAACCAGCGGTAGAAGTAGTTTTAACAGTGCTGCATGCCGGGGGTAAATTTGGCGGCGGTGGCTATAAAGTTTCCGGCGGACTCCATGGAGTAGGTATATCGGTAGTAAATGCTCTTAGTACATATTTAGATATCCAAGTAAAAGTGGATGGAAAAATTCATCAAATTGGTTTTGAACGCGGTTATACTGCTAAGCCTTTAACAGTAATTGGAGAAACGGAAGAAACAGGGACTACAGTTAAATTTAAACCTGATGCTGAAATTTTTGAAGAGTTAGTGTATAGTTACGATACCTTAAAGCAGCGTTTAAGGGAGTTAGCCTTTTTAAATAAGGGAATTACCATTAATTTGACAGATGAACGTACAGAAACTCATGAAGTGTTTTTCTATGAAGGTGGTATCTGTTCTTTTGTTGATCATTTAAATAAAAATAAGACAGTACTGCATACCGATCCTATTTTTGTAGTAGGAAAACGAGATACCAGTGTTGTTGAGATTGCTTTACAGTATAATGAAAGTTATGTAGAAAATATTTTTAGTTTTGTTAATAATATCAATACTCAAGAGGGTGGCACTCATCTTAGTGGTTTTAAAATTGCATTAACAAGAACGGTCAATGATTATGCCCGTAAATTGAATATATTAAAAGATAATGATGAAAATTTAAGTGGTGAAGATGTACGAGAAGGTCTGACGGCAGTTATCAGCTTAAAAATTGAGGAACCGCAATTTGAAGGACAAACGAAAACAAAGCTAGGTAATAGTGATGTAAGAGGGATTGTGGATAGCATTGTCTCTGATCGATTAAGTGAGTTTTTCGAAGAAAATCCAGCTGTTACTAAAAAAATTATTGAGAAATCCGTAATGTCAGCTCGGGCTAGAGATGCAGCCCGTAAAGCCAGGGAATTGACTCGTAGAAAAAATGCATTGGAAATAAGTTCTTTACCTGGGAAATTGGCAGATTGCTCAATGAAAGATCCTATGCAGACAGAAATTTATCTAGTTGAAGGAGATTCAGCAGGTGGTTCTGCCAAACAAGGACGGGATCGTCGATTCCAAGCTATATTGCCTTTGCGTGGTAAAATATTAAATGTTGAGAAAGCTCGTTTAGATAAGATACTAAATAGTGATGAAATTAGAGTTATGATTACTGCTTTTGGTAATGGCATTGCAGAAGATTTTGATTTAGAAAAAAGTCGCTATGGTAAAATTATTATAATGACAGATGCTGATGTTGATGGTGCTCATATCCGTACCTTGTTATTAACGTTTTTTTATCGTTACATGAAGCCTCTCATTGAAGCAGGTCGTATTTATATAGCTCAACCGCCTTTATATTTAGTGAAAAAGGGGCGTGAGAGCTGGTATTTATACAGTGATGATGAAATGAGTAAATTATTAGCTCGTATTGGCAAAGACAATATTAATGTACAGCGTTATAAAGGTCTTGGAGAAATGAATGCTGATCAACTATGGGAAACTACGATGAATCCTGAAGGTAGAACTCTTTTACAAGTAGAATTAGGTGATGCTTTGGCTGCTGATGAGATGTTTACAATTCTTATGGGTGATAAGGTAGAACCTAGGCGTAAATTTATTGAAGATAATGCCCATGATGTACGAAATTTGGATACGTGATAGGTAAGTAAAAATAAGGAAGGCCGATTATCTGTATTAGATAATTAGCCTTCCTACTTTTAAAGTAATTGTTATTGGGTTACGTTGTTAAGGAGGAGTCTTATGCGCATTGTAGTGATTGATGGACAAGGCGGCGGTATGGGAAAAGTCATTATTGAAAAAATAAGAAAAGAATTTAAAGAACAAATTGATATTTTGGCGTTAGGTACAAATGCGCTGGCAACTTCAGCTATGCTGAAAGCAGGAGCAAATGAAGGAGCTACCGGAGAAAATGCAATTGTACATAATTGTAAGGATATTGATTGTATCATAGGATCATTGAGTATTATTATGGCAAATTCAATGCTTGGAGAACTTACGCCGAAAATGGCAGAAGTGATAACGACTAGTAAGGCGCGAAAGATATTAATACCTTTATATCGCGGGAATATTGATATTATTGGATTAAAAACAGAGCCGCTGCCTCATTTAGTAGATGGTGTACTGCTTGAAATTAAAAAGCATTTAGGAGGGGATAAAACATGTGTGAAGCTAACGTTTATGTAATGAATAAAAATGTGGAAGAATTACTCTTAGAAAGAGTCGATACCATTATTCCTAAGGATAGAGAAATCTATCTTGAAAATATTTTTGGTGAACGCAAAACCATAGAAGCCCGTATTAAAGAATTACACTTAGTGGACCATAAAATTATCCTAGAGCGTTTTGCGAAAGAATAAATGATGTTCTATAGACAAAAGAAACCTGGGATATTAGGATATTTAAATTCTTTTTATCCTCACATTTTTGCGGTTCAAAATGATTTTTATTATAATCAATCAACCTTTTCTTTTTATAATATGGATAAGCGGCTAGATATTCTAGCCGCTTATCCATATTATAATTTATATTTTTTTAATACAGCAATAAGAGGATAACCGATGGCAAATACAATAATTGCTTCACTAAATCCTATGGATAATATTGTAAACCAGAAGGGCATAGCATATAATATAGAAAGATAGCCGCCAACAATGAAAGCGTTGACAATAATGGGAGATAAATACGCCCAGATGGTATTACTAAATCGATAGGTAAGATAAGCTGCAATGAGTGTAGCCAGACTACCGCCAAATATATCCCAAACACCCAGCCCACCAAATATATTAGCAATTAAAGTGCCGATAAATAAACCGTAGATAGCTTCAGGATAAAGAATGGGCAGTACAGTTAGAGCTTCACTAAGCCGAAATTGTAAAGGACCATAGGAAATGGGTGCTAGTGCATATGTAAAGCTTATATATAAAGCGGCAATCATAGTAGCACGTAGAATAAAATGGGTATTCATAAAGACCTCCATTGATAATAGATTGAATTTTAATTATAGTATATAGAGTTAAAATAAACCAGAAAAGTTTCGATAAAGACAAATATAGAATAAAAACAAACATATGTTCCTAAAAAAATTGTGGATTTCCATATAGGAATGGTATAATAACAACGAGAATAAAATAAAAAAAGAATTAGGTGGTAAACATTGTCTAAACGTCATACAAGCGATATAGAAGATAATAATCAAAGTATTGTTAATCCAAGGCTCCGTTCTGAGGTATTGGGTATCTTTCTTTTGGCAGCAGGGATTATTTCAATTATTAGTTTACTAGATTTTAATACTGGCTCCATCGGGTTATATCTATCTAAGTTTTTAAAATACTCTTTTGGATTAGGAGCCTTTGTTATTCCTTTATTAATGATCATCATTGGTGGCTTTTATATCAAGAAAGATCAAGGTATTGTGTATAGTATTCGTTTTTGGGGGCTAGCGCTGCTATATATATCTTTGTTAGCATTAACCCATCATTTTTTAATTTTTGAAAACAGAGAAATACTTCCAGAAAGTTTAGCCAGTGGAGGCGGCTTGATTGGTGGTATGATATTATTTATACTGCGTAAATTTTTTGGATTTTATGGTGCTTTTATTATATTAATTGCTTCGAGTTTATGTGGTATTTTAATTGCTACAACATGGTCATTATATCAAACTTATTTAGCGGCTAAAGAAAGAACGCAGCAGGGATTGTCTACTGCATATGAACAAATTGAAAAAGTCGGCAGTTTTTATAATCAGGAGAAGGATAGACAGTTCTTAAGAAAAAATAATAAAGATGAACAAGAAGAGCTGGATGAAGAGATAGCAGCGATTACTGGCAGACCTTTAATTGACAGTTTATTAGAACAGGCTGCTCATCAAGAAGCAGAGGAAGCCAGCTACAAGGCAAGAAGAGAAGAGCCTGTTCAGAAGGCACGAGAGAATGTTGTTGAATTAAAACATAAACAAAATAATAAAGGGAAAATAGAGGACAATCATTCGATTCTAGAACCAGAGAGTACCTTTGTTGCAGGGTATGTATTGCCGCCACTATCGATATTACAAAAATCTACGAATCAAACGGATAGTAAACGAGCAAAAGAAGTAGCAAATAATGCTAAAATCCTTGAGAGTACTCTGGAAAGTTTTAATGTCAAAGCGAAAATGATCCATATTAGCCAAGGACCTACTGTAACCCGCTATGAATTAGAACCTGCCCCTGGTGTAAAAGTTAGTAAGATTGTTAATTTAGCAGATGATATTGCTTTGAGTCTTGCTGCATCGGGAGTGCGTATTGAAGCGCCAATTCCAGGTAAAGCAGCCATTGGTATTGAAGTCCCCAATAAAGTTCTAGCAAGTGTTCCTTTACGGGATGTGCTAGAAAGTAATGAATTTTTGAAAGCAACCTCAAAATTAGTTGTGGCTTTAGGCAAGGATATCGCAGGGCAGACTGTGACAGCTGATTTGGGTAAAATGCCTCATTTATTAGTGGCTGGTTCAACAGGCTCTGGTAAGAGTGTATGTATTAACACATTGTTAACCAGTATATTGTTTAAAGCAACTCCTCAGGAAGTACGCCTTATTTTAATTGATCCTAAAGTGGTTGAATTGACGAATTATAATGGTCTGCCTCATTTATTAACACCTGTAGTGACGGATGCACAAAAAGCTGCATCTGCCTTGCGCTGGGCAGTGCAAGAAATGGAGCGACGTTATGAAATGTTTGCTGCTGCCGGAGTGCGTGATATCGGAAGATATAATGATTTAATTGATAGTTTCCCGGTCGGCGAGGGTTCTAGTGGTGAAAAAATCCCTTATATTTTAATTATTATTGATGAGTTGGCAGATTTGATGATGGTCTCGCCAGTTGATGTAGAGGATGCTATTATCCGCTTAGCTCAAAAAGCTCGAGCAGCTGGTATTCATATGGTATTAGCGACGCAGAGACCCTCTGTAGATGTAATTACGGGCTTAATTAAAGCGAATGTACCATCTAGAATTGCTTTTGCTGTATCATCCCAAATTGATTCCCGAACCATATTGGATATGGCAGGAGCAGAAAAGTTGCTAGGCAAAGGGGACATGTTGTTTTATCCTATCGGCATGTCTAAGCCTCTTAGAGTACAAGGTGCGTTTATTGCTGATAGTGAAGTAGAAGAACTTACAGAATATATCAAAAAGCAGGTAGAGCCTCCTGAATATATGGAGGGAATTACTGCTTGTGAAAATTTGAAGAAAGAAGAGAATGGTTCTAATCTTTTTGAAGATGAGTTATTTGAAGAAGCTGTGCGCATTATTATGGAGCTAAATCAGGCATCAGCATCCATGCTGCAAAGAAAGTTCCGGATTGGCTATACAAGAGCGTCTCGCTTAATTGATACAATGGAAGAAATGAAAATTATTGGTCCGAATATGGGAAGCAAACCCCGGGATATCATCATGACTTATGATCAGGTATGTGAACGTTATTTTAATGATGCGGCCCAATCTAGTAATACGGATTCAGAATAGATGAGGTGGTAGGTTTGCCAGGTCGATATAAGCAGATAACTAAAAAAGTAGGTCTTCCTCCCGGTACTCTTTTGCATATCGGTTCAACTCGAAGCGAAAAAGTAAAAATAAGAATGTTGTGTTATAGTAGTGAGCATTGGAATGAGAAAGAATTTGATAAAGTTGATGAATTATTAGAGAATAAGAGTATCACAGATAAGTGTTGGATACATATCAGCGGTGTTCATGTTGTGAGCATGATTGAAAAAATCGGAGCTGCATTTCATATACATTCTTTAGTATTAGAAGATATCGTCAACACCAACCAACGTCCTAAAATGGAAGATAACAAAGAATACTTATATATTATTGTCAAAATGATTCATTGCTATGATAATAAGAATATCGATTTTGAGCAAGTTAGCTTGATTGTAGGCAGTAATTATATATTGTCTTTTCAAGAAAATGATAATGATACATTTGAAAAGATTCGAGAACGAATGAAAAGCACTACAGGTAAAATAAGAAGTAAAGGTGTAGATTACCTTGCCTATGCTTTACTCGATTGTATTGTAGATAATTACTATGTTGCTCTTGAATATTTAGGAGATAAAATTGAAGTATTAGAAAATAAAATTATTGTACATCCTCAGCCTAAGGTTTTAAAAGAAATACATACGTTAAAAAATGAAATGTTATTTGTGAGAAAAGCCGTCTGGCCTCTGCGAGAAATTATAAATGTTTTGTCTCGGGGAGATTCTGTCTTATTCACAAAAGACACTCTTATTTATATTAGAGATGTGTATGACCACATGATACAAGTAATTGATAGTATTGAAATGTATCGGGATATGGTTACGGGGATGCTTGATCTTTATCTTTCTAATGTAAGTTTTAAAACGAATGAAGTCATGAAAGTCTTAACAATTATCGCTACCATTTTTATTCCCCTCACTTTTATTGTAGGTTTATATGGTATGAATTTTAAATATATGCCAGAGCTGGAATGGAAGTGGGGCTATCCGGCGATTCTAATAATTATGGCCTTTATTAGCGGATGTATGATCGTATATTTTCGCAGAAAGAAATGGATGTAAGCCCTTATAATTCATAAAAGTCGCACCTTATCACAAGGTACGACTTTTTATTATAAATTTATATATAGGTTTGCCCTATATTAAGGCAAATCCAATTTAATACCGAAATATTGGCTGGTTAATTTTAGCCAGGATCGGCTGGCAAAGGATAGATAGCGATCTTTTTTCCAGATCATTCCCAGATGCCAAGGTACCATGGGTTCTGCTAAGGATACGGTTTTGATTTTGGCAGGGTCAAGTTCCTTGCAAATCGTTCGTGGTAATATGGCAATCCCTAAATTAATAGCAACCATTTCAGAGATAAAGTCCCATTGGGAGCTTTCACAGATAATCTTAGGATCAAAGCCACTTTGAATGCAGCGATTTACGATACGACCATGAAGAGTAAAATCTTCTCTCAATAGGATAAAGGATTCATTTTTTAATTCAGTAAGCTCCACGTTGGATCGATTCGCTAATTCGTGATCAGGATGAACGATGAGCATTAGAGGCTCTTTGACGAAAGGAAACATTTCAAAGTTATTCTCATTAACGGGTAATGCAACCATACCAATATCCAGGCTGCCATCTTCTATTCCATCTTCTACTTTTTTGGAACCTACTTCAATTAGACTAAGAGAGATTTGAGGATATAGCCTCGTATAATCAGCAATGATCTTGGGGAAAAACCTGGCACCTACCATTGGAGGCAATCCGATTACAAGAGTACCCTTTTTTAAGTTAATTACATCAGCTAATTCTGATGTTAGATTTTGGAAAGAGGTTACAATTTGTTGGGATTGGTGGAGAACAGCTCTGCCTGCATCCGTTAATTCAATTTGTTTTGCGGAGCGATAAAATAAGGTTGTTCCTAATTCATCTTCCAAAATTTTAATCATCTTACTAATTGACGGTTGTGTTATGTGTAATGAACGAGCTGCTTTGGTAAAACTACGGTGCCTGGCTACTTCGATAAAATAAGTTAAATGGCGTACATCCATCTTTCGATCTCCTTTTTATTATAAGATGTGCAGAAATTTATATAGTAGGGTACTATAGTTTTTAAGAATAGGTTATATTATAATTATAATATAAAATAACAGTAAATGCTTGTAATAAAACGCAAAGAATTTAAAACATTTAAAGTATTTAGTATTTTACAGATTAAATATAATATAAAAGTGTATAATACTATGGTATAATAATAAAGAAAAAAATGATCAAAGTGAGGGAATTTTTTTGAAAAAGGCAATTATCGAATTGGATAAAGGTAAAATTACAATAGAATTATTTGAGAAAGATGCACCGAAAACAGTAGCTAATTTTGAAAAATTAATTACAGAAGGTTTTTATAATGGTATTTCGTTTCACCGTGTAATCAAAGGTTTTGTGGCTCAAGGTGGCTGCCCAAATGGTACAGGTACGGGTGGTCCTGGTTATACAATTCCTTGTGAAACCAAAGATAATCCTCGTATTCATGAACGTGGCTCTTTGTCCATGGCTCATCGTGGACCTAATACAGGAGGCAGTCAATTTTTCATTGTGTATGAACCGCAGCCTCATTTAGATGGTGTACATACTGTGTTTGGTAAAGTAATTGAAGGTATGGATGTTGTTGATTTAATCACTGAAGGTGATATTATGAATAAGGTTACAGTGATTGAAGAATAGAAGCTAAGAATGTACCCAAATTGCGGATATGGTTTTTAGGGTGGGGGAACATCAATTGATGTAATCTCACTTTTTATTTTAATACATGACTAGAATTTATAAAGTTTAGTAGGTAAAATATAATATATTATGAACCACGAAGGCGCAATGCCGCTGGCGCGGCACACAAAGGAGTACACAAAAACCCTTTGTGTCCTTTGCGTCTTTGTGGTTCAAATTGTTTATAATGTTTTTAAAAGATTTGTCAGCGAGGTTTTATAGGAGGTAAATTTATTTTGGAAAATATTAGTATGGATATGATTTTATTTTTAATGGGAGCTGGATTTATCGCTGCATTCATTGATTCTGTAGTCGGTGGAGGAGGATTAGTATCTTTACCAGCTTTACTGCTTACGGGATTGCCGCCAACCATTGCATTAGGCACTAATAAAATGGCAAGTGTAATGGGAAGTTTTACGAGTACGATTTCATTTATGCGGTCAGGCAAGATCAACCTTGAAATTATTAAATATTTATTTCCTCTTTCCTTTATTGGATCGGCATTTGGTGTTATTGCCGTTCAGCAAATACCATCTCAATTTTTGAAACCATTGGTAGTTGTTATGCTAGTAGTGGTTACTATTTATACTTTTACCAAAAAAGAATGGGGAGATGTATCAACCTATGACGGTATGAGTAAAAGGACAGCATACTTAAGTGGCATAGTTGCTTTTTCCATTGGTTTTTATGATGGCTTCTTCGGACCAGGAGCAGGTTCTTTTTTTATTTTTGCCTTTTTAATGATTGGGTTTGATTTCGTAATGGCAGCTGGTAATTCGAAAGCTTTAAATTTTGCTAGTAATATTGCAGCTGTTTTTACTTTTGTCTATTTTGACTCTATTAACTATTATTATGCTATACCTATGGGATTCGCTATGATTCTTGGTGCATTGGCAGGTTCTAGATTAGCGATAAAAAAAGGCGCTGCTTATGTGCGCCCACTGTTTTTATTTATGTCAGTTGTCTTAATTAGTAAGCAGTTATGGGATGTCTTGCGTTAAAGATTGGCAGCTGGGGATTAGATATTTGACTACATCCTTATTCTTAATGGGAAATAAAATATAAAAGGTAGTGCCATGGGGACCGGTTATTGGCTGTATGGTGGCATTATGTCGGTTGGCAATGCTATAACAAACTGCCAATCCTAGTCCAGTACCCTTTTCTTTCGTGGTGAAAAACGGCGTACCGATTTTTTTCATAATGTTCTTTGGTATACCGTGACCTTCGTCTTGTATGGCTAAGGCCACGGTATTATCATAGGTAAAGGTTTGAATTGAGATTGTACCGCCTGATTCCATTGCATCCAATCCATTGTTAACCAGATTAAGTATCAATTGACGAATTTCTTTTTCATCCAGTTGCAAATTCGGAATTGTAGCTAAATCGTGGTGAATTGTTTTATTATCAACAATGGCATTGGCTTGCATTAAAGGCATAAGAGCTGTGATGATGCTATTTAAGTTTGTCTCTTTTAAGTGAACTGACTTATCCTTTGCTAAAGATAAAAATTCAGAAATAATAGAGTTTGCTCGATCAAGTTCATCAATCATAATATTGAAGAAAACAGTATCTTTTTTGTTTTCTTTTTTTAAGGACATCATTTGGAGAAATCCCCGTACTGTGGTCATGGGATTTCGTACTTCATGGCCGATACTAGCCGCCATTTCCCCTACTAAATTTAATCGATCGAGACGAGCCATTTCGGTTGTTAAATTTGTATAAGTTGTAATGTCTCGTGACGTACATAAAGCACGTTCTACAGAACCGTCAATTCCGAATTCTGGTACAATACGGGCATGAAAATATCGAATGCCATTTAGACCTGGATACTCATATTCAAACACATTGGATTTTTTAGTTATAAAAACTTGTTGGACATTTATTTTCCAAAGATTTAGAGTATTTGGATCGCAGTTGGTAAGTTCATGCAAGGTCTTATCGATATATTCTTTGGCAGGTATTCCTGTTAGCTGAGTGATAGAAGAATTAATAAAAGTAATACGCATGGATTTATCAATTCGGGAAATAATATCAGGTGTATTTTCAATTAGTGCTTGAAATTCTTGGTGTTGGCGATATAGTTTGGCTTCTAGTTTTTTATGATCTGTAATATTCATTAAGGTATACAGGGCGGACTTAATGGTGCCTTCCTGATTGTATTCTGGTATGATCCTACATTGGTAATAATAATGCTTTCCCTGTTGATTAATGAAGTCAGACTCAAATAAGGCTTCCCTGCCAGTAGTAAAAGCATAGGAGAAGGAAGCTTCCCATAGTATGCAAAAGTTATGAGGCATGCCAGCTTCACGAAAAGTTTTACCAATAAAGTCTTGGGGAGATAGTCCAGTATCTTTAAAGATAACAGGATTGATATAAATATGTTGGCTTTTCGTATTGACACGAGCGACAATAAGGGGCAAATTCTCGATCAGTGTCTTATACTCTTCCTGATTTTGTCGTATGATTTGCTGGTATTGAAGATGAAGAAGCTGAGGATTTTCCCGAGAATTAATTTCAGTATACAGGTCTGGCATTTCTGTTATAAAATTTTCCTTTGCAGTTACATTAGTGGCCATGCATTATTATCCTTTCTATAATTAAATGGAAATATTTAACTTATTTAGATATTCTTCTATAAAATTTGTAAATTACCTTTAGGGATCATAATGAAATATAAAATAATTTTAATATAATCTAACAAGACCTAGTAGAATTAAGATTAACCCTGGCAAATAGGGAACTTTTTTTTTGAATTGTTCCGAAAGAAAATGTTTCGAGGCATAGATCCCAAATGTGATGACTAGGATTTGGATTAATCCCATTGTAATAGGGGTATAAAATGGCAAGGGATTTACTAAGGCAGCAGCGAAAATCGCTATCATATTGTCAATACCGAGAGCTAATCCAAGAAGTATGGCTTCTGTTGAGCTAATGAATTGAGAATGATCAACATCTGCCTTTTCTGGTTTGGCCATGATATTAATTACGAGGCGACCAACGGAAAAGGTGAGATTTGGAGAAGTGACTCCTGAGTTTATAGGCTCTGATTGAACTTTTGCAGCAAAATATTCTTGAAATAAACTAAATAATCCCATGATGGTGAGTAATAATGCACCTATAAGTACTGCTATTTTGGTATTTAACATTGTTCCTAATATATGAGCACTTCCCATGGCTAAACTAACGCATAGTGTTGTTGTTAATCCTACAATAAATAAAGAAATCCTAGATATAAAAATATTTTTTAATCCGTAGGAAATACCAGCAATAAAGCCATCAATACTTACAGCAAATCCTAAGAGTAATACATAGCACAACGTCATTTATATAGCCTCCTATAGGTAGAGTGGTTAGATAAGGTATCTCCAAATAATATATGGCGAAGGTTAATCTTTGGTGACGATGAAGCTTTTGTATTGTTATTCAAGGATTAGAAGGATTTTTTTAAAATATAGGGAAATTTATGGTATAATAAGAAGTTGAAGTAAGTGATTGACATACTACTCATAAAATATTGTGAGTAGTATGGTTTTGCATTGGTATGAAAAAAGACAAGTCCAGGAACTATCGCAATTTAAAATTGTGTTTTTGAGGTGAGAATGTGGATTTTGGTTTAGGTAAAGTATTGCCTGTAAGTATTGAACAGGAAATGAAAGGTTCTTATATTGATTATGCCATGAGTGTTATCACCATGCGGGCATTGCCCGATGTTCGGGATGGACTAAAACCTGTACATCGTCGCATTTTATATGCTATGCATGAAGCAGGGATGGCAGCGAATAAGCCTTATAAGAAATCAGCGCGTATTGTCGGTGAAGTGCTTGGTAAGTATCACCCTCATGGTGATAGTTCTGTATATCAGGCTATTGTACGTTTAGCCCAAGATTTTTCTACCCGTTATTTGATGGTAGATGGTCATGGTAATTTTGGTTCGGTTGACGGAGACTCTGCAGCCGCTATGCGTTATACTGAGGTTAGAATGTCTCGTATTGCAGAGGCTATGGTAGCTGATATTGAAAAAGATACAGTAGATTTTACCCCTAACTATGATGAATCGATGCAAGAGCCAACAGTGCTGCCAGCTAAGGTTCCTAACCTTTTGGTAAATGGTTCATCAGGTATTGCAGTAGGTATGGCTACTAATATCCCTCCTCATAATTTAAGAGAAGTCATTGATGCTCTGATTATGATGATCGACAATGCAGAGGTTACCATCCCTGAATTGATGACAGCTATCAAAGGGCCTGATTTTCCTACGAGAGGTTTGATATTAGGTAAAGAAGGTATTTATTCTGCTTATACCACTGGTCGCGGTGTAGTTAAAATGCGTGCCCAGGCTCGTGTGGATAAAATGGCCAATGGCAAGCCTAGGATTATTGTTACGGAAATACCTTATCAGGTTAACAAAGCCACTCTGATTGAAAAAATTGCAGATTTGGTCAGAGATAAAGTAATCGATGGAATTACGGATCTTAGAGATGAGAGTGACCGTAGCGGCATGCGTATTGTAATTGAGCTAAGACGTGATATTAATGCGGATGTTATTTTAAATCAATTATATAAACATACGCAACTGCAAGATACTTTTGGTATTATTATGCTGGCCTTAGTGGAAGGACGACCAAGAGTACTGAACTTGCAAGAAATGTTGTACTATTATCTGGAACATCAAAAAATAGTGATTGTTCGTCGTACTAATTATGAGTTAGCGAAAGCAAAAGCTAGAGCTCATATTTTAGAAGGATTGAAAATTGCCCTTGACCACATTGATGCGGTTATAACAGCAATTAGACAATCCAAGACTGTTGATGTCGCTCGTGCAGCCTTAATCGAAGGTTTTGATTTGAGCGACAAACAAGCCCAGGCCATTTTAGATTTGCGTCTGCAACGTTTAACCGGCCTGGAGCGAGAAAAAATTGAAAATGAATATAAAGATGTATTAGAAACTATTGAATGGCTGGAGTCTGTTTTGGCTGATGATCAAAAAGTGCTGAATATTATTAAAGAAGAATTATTGGATATTCGAAAACGTTTTGGTGATGATCGCCGCACAATTATCACAGATGATTTATCGAAATTGGCAGTAGAAGATTTAATTGCTGAGGAAGACATTGTACTTACGTTGACTCGTTCTAGCTATGTAAAACGTCTTCCGGTTGATACCTATCGGAATCAAAAACGAGGCGGACGTGGTGTCGCTGGTATGGGAACGAAAGAAGAAGATTTTGTAGAGCATTTATTTGTGACGACAACACATCATAATATTTTGTTCTTCACTAATCGCGGTCGGGTATATCGACTGAAAGGTTATGAAATACCTGAAGCAAGCCGTACCTCCAAAGGTACATCCATTATTAATCTATTGCCGTTAGAAGGACAAGAAAGAATCACGGCTGTGATTCCAATTAAAGCCTTTACAAATACGCGCTATTTATTTATGGCGACTGCAAAAGGTATAGTTAAGAAAACCGAATTAATGGATTTTGATACTGCAAGAAAAACAGGTTTGATAGCGATAACTTTAGATGAAGATGATGATTTGATTGGTGTTAAGCTGACAAATGGTGAGCAGTATGTTCTTATGGGAACTCGGGATGGACTTGCTATTTACTTCCCTGAAACCGATGTTCGCGATATGGGACGTACCGCCCGGGGTGTAAGAGGGATTCGTCTGCATGAAGGTGATAGTGTAGTTGGTATGGATACATTAAAACAAGAAGGCGAAGTATTGACCGTAACTGCTGAAGGTTATGGAAAACGTACCCCAGTTGATAGTTATCGAAACCAAAAACGTGGTGGTAAGGGTGTCATTAACACAAAAGTAACAGAAAGGACAGGTCAGGTTGTAGGCATTAAGGTAGTGCGTCCTGGTCAGGAATTGATGTTGATTAGCAGTGAAGGCATTGTCATACGTATTGATATTGACACCATATCCGTAATTAGCAGAAATACTCAAGGGGTTAAATTAATGAAAACTGGTGAGAATGATAAAGTTGTGGCCCTGGCTGCTGTGGAAAAAAAGGCAGATATTGATTAATTTATTAGGTAAAAACAGACCAGTATATATACTGGTTTGTTAGATAGTAGACAAAAAGGCTGCCTTAATTTTAAGGCAGCCTTTTTTACGAAACATATACTTTTAAAATGAAATTATTATTTCTTAGTCTTTTACTTTAGCGTTCCAAACACAAGCAGCCAGTATCATTGAGATGACTGCAGAGCCTACCCAAAAATCAGCAGCTAGGGCAAAATCATAAAGTTTTTTCCCGTTAACGACAGTTATATGTGAATTAATCAAATAACCACTTATAACTTCTTGAGCAGCAGCTCCGCCATAACTGAGTAAGCCGATCATACCCATTGCCGCACCTGTAGCACGTTTAGGGCAAATATCAACAGCCATTAAACCTCCAAGGTAGCAAACCAGTGCTCCCATAGTAAAACCATAGACGACCATACTGCCCATATCAATCCAATAACTAGCAGGTGCCCAAACGAATGCAGCGGTGGCAGCAGCGTATAATAAGCCGTAAATCAATGCAGGCATATTACGTTTGTGGTTAAAAAACTTATCGGATACAAGACCGCAAGTAAGAGCACCAAAAATTCCGGCAAACTGCATAACAGACAAAACACCACTCGCACCCATGGTTGTATAACCTTTAGCTTCTGTTAAGTAGATAATGCCCCAACTTTCTACCGCGTAACGAGTAATATAACAGAAAAGGCTAGACATACCGAGTATCCATACTGCAGGACGTTTTACGACTTCCCACTGCAGACTGCCAACAGATTTGTCTTTTTCAACGATAGCAGCATGGTCATTTTTAAAGTCTGCAACATTTGGTAAACCACGAGTTTCAGGTCGATCTGACATAAAGAAATAAATTAGGATGGAACCGATGGTACAAACAACACCTGCCATAATGAAACCCATCTTCCAGCTGTAAGCTCCTACGATAGCAGCAGTTGCCATATAAGTGAAGGCTGCACCTAGATTATGACTGGTGAACCAAATACCATAAAAAGTACCCCGCTCTTTATTACTAAACCATTGGTTTAAAGCAACAATACAAGGACCTGCACCAAAAGATTGGAACCAACCATTTATGCCCCATAACACGACTAGGGGTAAAAATTCATTAGTAAAACCCATTAATACGGTAATAACAGATGATAGAAAAAGACCGAGAGCAAAGAAACGTTTAATATTTAATCTGTCAGCTAAAAAGCTGTTGGTAAATTTACCGAGGCCATAGGTGGTAAAAAATACAGATCCCATTATACCAAGTTGCTGAGCATCCAACACTCCTGTTGCCATCAAAGGTTTTTTGATAACGGAGAAACTAAGTCGTATAACATAAAATAACGCGTAACCTAGGGTAATTGAAGTAAAAACTTGCCAGCGAATTTTGTTGAAAGCCGCTGCGATTTGACCTTGATCGCCCTTCATTAAAGGCTGGTCCTTTCCTGTCATAAAAAACTTTGTGATTTCTTCGAACATTTCGCATTCCTTCTTTCTTTAATTTAGTCACATTCTAGTTTGGTTATTTCCATATCACACTCCTCTTATCTATTATGTAGGAAAAAATATCATCTAAATTATCACATTATAAAGACAATTCTGGTATCCGTAAAACATCTGATAATGAAGTAGGAAAAACATAGAAGTTGATGTAAGATAAATTCTTACGTTATAATCATTTCATTAATGTAGGAGAGAAAATACTACTACAGTTAGTCAAAGGGATTCCTAATGCCAAGGAGAATAGCAAAAAAAATAAAAGCGAGTAAGGTTTTTCCTTACTCGCTTTTTGCCGGCAATAAATCATATTTGAGTGCATAGTCCACTAATTGACTTTTCTTAGTTAACCCTAACTTCTCCATCATACGTGTTTTGTAAGTATCCACTGTTTTAACACTAAGACAGAGCATTTTGCCTATTTGACTCATTGAATATCCTCTAACTATATATTTTAAAACTTCTCGTTCACGAGGACTTAAAAGAGTATAAGGATTATCTACGTTTTCTTTAGGCGTAGTTGTTAAAAGACTATTTAATAATAGTTGAGAATTATGAGGATTTAAATAGCGCTGTCCCATATGGACCGCCTTTACCGCAATAAATAATTCTGTATCAACAGCATGTTTTTCTACATAACCTAGAGCGCCAGAACGCATGGCTTCCTTTATGTACTGTTCATCTTCATACATGGTGAGTACTAAAATTTTAATTGGATATCCTCGGCTTTTGATTTCCTTTATACATTCAAGTCCCCCCATATTAGGCATAGATAAATCAATAATCAGCACATCTGCATTTGTTTTTTCTAAAAGGGTTAGAACATCTTCACCATCAGATGCTTCACCGACTACAATAAAATCAGATTCATTATTGAGTAATAGCTTTAAGCCAGCTCTTAAGACAGCATGATCATCGGCTAATATGATTTTTATTTTAGATCTCATTTTTCATCACTCCAAACATGTTATAGGTATGATTACCGTAATTGTTGTACCTTGTCCACTAATGGAATGGAAAGTAAAATTACCTCCTAATAATTCAACTCGCTCTTTCATACCATATATCCCTAAACGGTTTTTTTGACGAGCTGCTTCTATGGCTCCTGAACGAATACCAAGGCCATTGTCATCAATACGCAGGATGATAGAGCCTGTATCTTGTTCAAGGGTGATATTCACGCTTGTAGCATAGGCATGCTTAGAAATATTTGTTAAGCTTTCTTGTAGAATACGGTATAAGGTCAAAGCAATTTGATTATTGATAATTAGTTTTTCATCCGGTGGGAAGAAAGAGACCATAAGATCCTGTTGATTGCTGAAATTGGTTATATACTTATCCATCGCTGCTACGATTCCTAGATCATCTAATACCGGTGGGCGAAGTTCAACTGCCATTTTTCGTAAGCCGCCTAATACATTAATTGCTACATTCCGAGCATCAAGTAGTAAGACTCGCTGCTTTTCGTCAGTCAACTTTGATAACAACACTTTCATATAGGCAAGCAAAGACGCCATGGATTGGCTGGTTTCATCATGGAGCTCACGAGAAATACGTTTCCGCTCGTCTTCTTGAATTGTAAAAAGTTTATTTAATAATACAGTACGTATTTCTTCCTTGGCACGTAATTCTTTTAGCAGACGGTTATTTTCAAAATCCTTTTCTTTTAGACTCTCGATCATTTCATTAAACACTCCAGCTAAGCGACCAACTTCATCTTCTGTTTTGATTTCAGTTTGGACATAAAAATTACCTTGTTGAATTTGCTGGGCGGCTTTGGTTAAATTACGCATGGGATGAATAATAAGATAGGCTAAGTACGTAGAGCCCATGGCAGCTAATAAGCAAACCAGAAGTGTAGTAATGAAAAATTCATATAATTTAAGAGATAATAATTGCTGTGTACTTTTTTCCGACATGCCTACTCGAACGTAACCAATGGCTCCATTTTCGATAGGAACGATCACTTCTCGTATCGGACCCTCATTGCTACTAAACTTCATTGTCTGATATCCATCTTCGTCCTTAGGATAAAGAGAAAGCTTGATTGGTAATCCCTTGGGGAAATTGCCGGCAAAGGTATGAGCTAAAATTCTGCCAGCAGAATCTGTAATTAGAATATAGCGAACATCTTCTGTATTACTCTTAGTTTGGTTAATACGGTCAAATAAAGCATAGTTATCATCTAGTAAAATGTCGTTACTACTAAGAGCTGCAACATAGGCAGCTATTTCAGCACCACGTTTTTCAATTTGCTGATCAAGCAGCTTTGTCGTTGTATCCATCATAATAAAGCCAATAATAATGCTTAATAAGAGCAACATACTAATAATTATGCCGTTGATTTTATAATAAATACTTAATTGTCGCAGCCATTTCATAGGAATGTATTTGTCCTATCATATAATTTACGCAAGGGTTCATAAAGTTCAGGTGTGGGAAAAACAAATTTATCAATGACTAAATGCTGCATGGCAGCCAGTGTATCAGGATCTTCATTCATAGTAAGAAAAATGTGGCGTAATTGCTCTTTTTGTTGTGTATTCATACGTTTACTAATCACAACAGGACCTGTTGGTACAGAAGGCATAGAAGCAATGATACGCACCTTTGCTGCAAGTTCAGGAGTTTTAATTTTCGCATATTCATAAATTTGACTATCAAAACTAGCTCCATCCGTGACCTTTGTAGCTACTGCCCAAATCGATTTATCATGACTATAGGTATAAAAATATCGTTTAAAAAATTTTTCAGGATCAGTGTTTCTTTGTCTCAAGTATTCTTCCATAACCATATGACCAGAATAGCTAAGAGGATCAGTAAAGGCAAAGACTTTATCTTGCAGGTCACTGATTGTATGAATATCGCTGTCTTTATGTACAATAATTTCTGGCGTATACAAAGAATTCCCTCCATGTTCTGCCATAACAAATAGTTCAATCTCATTCATACCCCGGTAAGAACTATAGGCTCCAGTAGATAAAAAGGCAATATCAACATCACCATTTGCCAAAAGCATATTCACTTCTGCATAGGTTTTGCGCTGTACGAGAATGGTTTGGCGTCCTGTTTTCTTAGAAACATAGTCAGCGATTTGTCGGTAGTATGTGATTGTTTCATGAGGAGAAAAAACAGAGGCTAGAGCAATAAGAAGAGGACGTTCATTGGCGTTACTATTATTCTGTAAGGAGACAAATTCTGATGGTTGGCTAAAATCAATAAAGGGAGTTGTATTATTTTTACAACTATTGGTGAATAAAATTAAAAACATAAGAATACTGAAAGTTAAGAATTTGAGCTTCACGATATGATCACCTTTTTATTATTTTGATTTATACAATGTATTAAAAACTTCAATATCGACTATTTGCCTGTCAGAGGTGGAATATAGCCATGTGTAATACCGATAGTAATTGTCAATATTATAGCATAGATCATTTTCGTAGAGGGAATAAAGAAAGATAATTTAAATAAAGAGCTTTAAACGTGGTGATTACTTTTAGGCAGAATGCAATCACCAGATAAAGAACCGAAATCATCTTATATATGAAAGATAATATTCATTATAATTATTAGTTGACGATAATATATGATTATGATATACTTCTAAAGTAGCTCGCGAGGGCAGCAAGATTAAAAAAGAAACAAGAAAAAATAAGTTGACATGCTAAAACAAAGATGTTATACTAAAGATCCGCTGTAAGGGCGAATGTGTTCCTTGAAAACTAAACAATGTAAGTAAGGTTAAAATAAGCCAGATG
>NZ_JAJHJB010000032.1:0-58309 GCF_020819555.1 Pelosinus baikalensis | reverse complement strand
AGGGAGCAATCGCCGGACCATACCCTCTTAGTCTCCAATCATCATTTGAATTTGCGGATGCATAGGCTCCCGGTATAACTTTTAAGGCAGGGTCCAATGAATGAACACCATCGGCAAGTCCTTCTAAGGCAGTGGCATACGCAGATGTAGATATTCGACATTGGTCCCAAGTGCCGGCATCCGGTTCATTTATTGCCTGAAAAACAGTAACGCCCCAATCGCTTATGCTGTTCTCTTGTGCCCAAGTTCCACCGGGACCAAACCGCTCAGCAAAATCGTGTCCAATCTTGTACCACTTCTTATAGTCGCCCAAAGGGTTTGTATAATTCCCATAATACTCAAAAAGAACAATAGGCGTAATTCCTGCGTTATAAGCTTGCAACATGGCCTTATCACTCATTGATGCCTTGGTTTGAGCTGTGCTGTCATTATAATAGTAGTTTGGATAAAGATTCATTCGTGCCATTTTTGCACTATAAGAGTTAATAGCGTCATATTTCTCCGCTTCTGCTGTTCCAGCTAATCCGTTGGTAATATTCCCTCCACCTGTTACTGAATTGATATAGAGTTCATTCTTTGAAGCCGCATAAACGTCCTCAGCGTTTCTCTCTGGTGCTGTTAACTGTTGACCTACTGTTTTCATTATATTACCTCCAAATTTTATTATTTGTTAAAACCAACATAACCAAGAAACTCTGTGTGCTCCTGTATATCGGCTTTCACTAATACACATTCCGTGGCAATTAAAAATTAAACTACCGAATGTGAATTTATTTGTTATTCTTTATCCGTACATGTAAGTTGAATTTTGGATAGGTATAAAATAAAAAAAGCCGTCTCACTAAGACGGCTAAACCTAAATTTATTGTGGCAATCGAAAAAACATAACAACAAGTAACCCAATAGCGGCCGCACCAATAGCTATTAATCCATATAAAATTTCCATATTATCAGACCTCCCAGTATAAATTACGTAACTGACGACGATTATGTGAACAAAATAAAAAAGCGACCGCCCTATTAATTAAGGTAAGACGGTGCTTTGATTGGAAACTATATGTGATTTGTAACATCCTACCAGAGACGTGTTAAAACTTAAACCCTGCACCAACATAAGCAGCCGACTGACTTCCTAATTGATAAGCACCAACTTTGCTAATACTGCCAGTATAACCAGCACCTGGTTCAATCTTACCTTTAGTGAACATCGCGCCCGCCGTGATCACGTTATGCCTTGTATAATTTCGCAGAAGATGAGCACTATAACAATGTTATTACTCCAATATCGGCCAAAGAAGAAAACCCTGTCACTATACCGCAGGTCGAAGAAACAGGTATCTCTGAGGTACCTCATTTATTGCATTAAAAAAAGCGCGTAGTTTTTAGCTACACGCCTTCATTTTAGAACAGGTTGCACACTTGAGCAACTCATTCCATTGCACACCTGTTTGATTTTACTGGAGCCGATATGCAGATTCGAACTGCAGACCTACTCATTACGAATGAGTTGCTCTACCAACTGAGCTATACCGGCAATCTACCTCTACTATTTTATCTCAATACAACCTCATAGTCAAGAATGCTGCACGTACTTAATTTGGTAAAATTCTATAGTATTCCTTGAATATATTTTTCTAGCAAAGCATTTATAATTGTAAAAACTTTGCTACATTTCCTCCTAGTACCCGTTCCAAAACATATGGATCTGTCACTAGTTCCTCTATGACCATTTTAGCTATGAATGGCGAAGAATAAGGAGCGTCCGAGCTAAAAAAAGTCCTTTCCGGGAATTCTCTAATTGCAAAAGACAGGGCTATTGTCGTATAAGCAGCTGATAAGTCTAAATAGGCATTTGGTATTTCTTTGATTGCTTTTAACGTATCTAACCAATGTATCCCACCCATATGTCCCATGATTGTCGGCACCGTAGGATATCGTCTTGCCAACATCAACAATTCCTTAATATCTTCAAGCTTCAAAGGAAAAAACGTATGCACCCATAACGGTAAATTACCCATCTCTTGGGATGCACGAAACAATGCGTCCATCTGAGAAATCTGCCCTGAACCTGGTGTTAATTCCCCTATCCCCCGAAAGTCATTAGCAATTACGTACTTTTCTATCCAGTCCAGATTTTCGGAATAGGATAAACCAAAGGGAATCGACCCAAAGCCGATATATTTCCCAGAGTTTTCTTTAATTACTTTAGCAAGCTCCTCAATTCCCCGGATTCTTTCATCCCGTGGATTTTTTACTCCATTTAAGACATCATATAATTTATTCATTTCTTCTTCAAAGGCCGTTATATTGGTTGTTGTTTCGGGATGAACTATAGTGGTAAATAGAATCGTTAGATCAATCTTAGCTTCTGCCATCAGTTTTATTTGCTTATCAGGCGGAAGCATAACATGAGCATGACTATCAATAATCATCGATAAAATCCTCCTCTTATTCTGCATCCTTTCGTTGTCAGGCACTATTCAAATTCTTTTATTTTTTCCTGGAGCCGCTGCTGAATAGAATGCAATATTTCCAATTGCTTATTCACTTCATTAAGTTTAACTTGATATAGCTTATAAGCTTCTTTACATAATGGACGATCATTTTGCGGCAACATCGGACAATCAATGATTTGCGCAATGCTCTCGGTTGTAAGCCCTAAGCTGAGATACAACTGAATTGTCTTTACTTTGGCAATTGCATCACCATCATAATCCCGATAACCATTTGCCAATCGCCTGGCATAAAGTAACCCTTTTGATTCGTAATGCCTTATTGACCGTATACTTGCACCCGTTTGGCATGATAACTCTTTAATTAACACGGCATTCTCCTTTCTGGCATCTGTAATTACATTATAAAGTATGACACCTATGTTATTGTCAAGAGCAGTATCTAAACTAATTCATATTGCTTTCATCGGTCACACTGCCACAACTATATTTCATATCACAGGCAGCTTACCATGATAAATAGCATAATAACAACATAAAAGGGTCTGGAAAAATTCCAGACCCTCCCTTTGCTCAAAGAACTTCTTCTCGCAACACCGTTTTTATCATGCTCCGTGCATTTAATAGAAACGCCTGAGCTGGCTGCTCTAACCTGCTCTGCTCATCTCGAAACACTTTTTCATATTCAGTTAAAATCTGCTCTTCATCATATCCCTGGCTGGCGAGACGAAGTATAAACTCCTTGGTTTCTTTCACAGCCAAGAGACAATTTTCCCAGTAGCTTAGCGTATCACTTTCATTCACCAGGCCGAAATGAGGTGAAATGATAAATTGAGGATTTAGTTTTTGGCATCTATGGATTGAATCGATTGCTTCAGAACAGCTGGTTAAAAACGCAGGATAAATTTTTCCCGATTTACTCATATATCCTGTTGATTCACTAGGAAATAGGGTATCATTATCAATTAAAAATGATAATGAACATTTTGTATGACCTCGTGTCTCAATTACCTTAATGCTCAGACTTCCTAGATCCAGCACATCTCCGTCACAAATGATCCGATCTACTTTCATCATTGCATCATCATAGTCCACTATCAAATCTGGATCATAAATTTGAGCCGCTTGCATGCTAAGACTTCGAATTAGCTTTAAAGCATTTGGCTTATTTAAAATCTGTTTTGCATATTCTGTCCCTAATACCTCACTATTAGACCATTGTGCTTTTAAATACGGAATGGCACCGATATGGTCATAATGGGAATGACTGATACAAATATAATCCAACGTTCTTTTACATAGTACGTGCTTAATATTCTTAATGAGATTTGACGCACAATAGGCCATGCCACAATCAATTAATGCCGTTTTTTTCGCTCCCAATAGTAAAAAAGCATTACCGCCTTTTCCGCCTGTGACATCTATAATTCTATCCATTACTCTTTTTATACCTTCCTTGTATTTACTGGGCCATAAAAACAGCTAATAATCCATCCCATCCCTAAGCCAACTACCAGCGGTATAATCCACCCCATTCCAATATCAAAGAATGGCAGAAAATTACGATAGATGATAAGAAACCCCTGAACACTCTCTTGATTTTTAACACTCTCCGGCATTGCATTGATCCCATCGGCGATACTGACCAACAAGGTACATAGAGTTGTCATCATATATACAATCTGTCGGTCTTTAAAAAGTGGCGATAATAACGCCAAGAGTATTAAGGTGATGGCTAATGGATATAAAAACATTAATACCGGAATGGATAAAGAAATAATCTGTGTCAATCCAATGTTTGCAATTAGGCAAGACAAAATGGTAAATAACACTACATAGGATTTGTAACTAAGAGAAGCAGGAAATAGTTCCTGAAAGGTTTCCGAGCAGGCAGTGATTAAACCGATAGCCGTTTTTAAGCAAGCAAGGGTTACAATAATTGCTAACAGAATGCTTCCCAAGGATCCAAAATAATAATTGGCAATTTGCGCTAATGCAATCCCGCCATTTTCTGACAGCTTATATTGACCAATACTTGTTGCTCCAATATAAGCCAGACAGCCATAGATTAATCCCATCAAAAGAACGCTTACACTTCCTGCTTTAATCGTACCAATCGCAATATTACGGGGGCTTTGAACCCCGAGCCCTTTAATTGTTTGAACAACAATAATGCCAAAAGCCAGGGAGGCCAACGCGTCCATAGTATTATACCCTTCGGTGAATCCTTTGAAAAAAGGATCTGTAGCATAGATCCCATGGATCGCAGCATCAGAGATACTGCCCATTGGCTTTAAAAAACTCACGATTACCAAAAAAGCCAAAAAAGCTAAGAACAAAGGATTTAAAATCTTCCCTACCCAAGTTAAAATTTTACTGGGCTTCAATGAAAAAAGTAATGCAACGAAAAAGAATAGGATGGTAAAAACAGCCAGCCCTAGTGTCTGGTATTCATTTGCAATATAGGGTGCCAGCCCAATTTCATATGAAACGGTCCCGGTTCTGGGAAGTGCAAAAAAAGGACCGATGGTTAAATACAATAAGACCGTCATGATGTATCCATAAATAGGATGGACACGACTGGCTAAATCAAACAAGCCACTGCTTTTTGAGACGCCAATGGCTACAACCCCTAAAAAGGGCAATCCTATCCCTGTGACGAGAAATCCAATAGTTGCACTCACAACATTACTACCAGCTTCTTGTCCCATATGTACAGGGAAAATCAAATTACCGGCACCAAAAAATAACCCAAACAACATGGAACCGATCAATATATAGGATGATAACGTCAAACGTTTATCCATAAAATCACTCCTACTTTCTAAATTATATCTTTATTCTGCCGCGTCTTAGGCTAGCACATTATTGAAGTATATAACGTTTCGAAAAAATTATCAATTACATAAGATATTTCTTCAATGTTATGTCAGCGAATGCCTTTCTGAGCCCAGTACTCAATGCGTTAAAATTTGCAATACGTGATCCAAATCCAAGACAATGGCATAACAATCACCATGGCAGGCAGCATATTCGCAATGGGGAAGGATTTGATTCCACAAATGCGAAACCCGGTAGCCAGCATAAGAATACCGCCACATGCAGTAAAATCAGCAAGCATCACTGGTGTTGTTAATGACATGATGAAGGATGCAGCCAAAAACAAAATCAGAAGTACGATAAATTGTGGGATAAAGATTGCAGCAACCATATAACCTAAGGCTGCAGCAAAAATTCCTGCTGTAAAGAAATCAAGAATCGACTTCGCTAATAAAATCGTATGATCACCCGTCATTCCCGATTGCAAAGCACCAAATACGCCTGTACCACTTGCACAAAACAGAATTACAATACCAACAAACTGATCCATAAATTCTTTTTGATTCTCTACTCCTGCTTTACTGGAAAACAGTTTTTCTACAGGTCCTCTAGCTTTATTGGCCCAAACTTCAATCCCTTTTTCAAATTTCATCAGTTCCCCAATGGCTGTTCCAACAATGACTGCTAAAATGACAGCCGGCAGGGTATTCATTTGAACGATGCTGGTGATCCCCATGGACATAGAAGCTATACCCAAAATCAAAGGTAAACTGGTTTTAATTCTCTCTGGAACCTTATCCCCTAAAAATGCGCCAATAATTCCTCCAAGTAGTACAGATAAGCTATTAACAATTACACCAATAGGCATTATGAATCTCCTCTCAAGTAAAATATGAAATGGTACTGTGCCATCAAACATCGTTTGCAAGAGATTCCTTAATCACGAATGGCCGGATTGCTTCGCGCTGCTCGCAATAACAGTTCAATGCTGCTTTTATTCCTTTACTCTTACCAGTAGCTACAGGTAAGATCGAATGTATTAATTTACCCATCCCATAAATTGTAACCTTCTAGAACCACTATGTGCAAGTATATTTCCTGCAGAATAACAGGTTTACAAGATAAAACAAATAAAGAGTCCCCCAATTGGGCGACTCTTTATTCTATTGCATTTCTTACCGATGTTCGCGATGTTCACGTATTTCCCGCAAGGCTCTTTCATGGCGTTCGATTTCTTTTTGCTGCCTTTTATGCCACGTTTTTTTGCTCTCATGAGGACGTCGTTTCATCTCGTGTTCATGTCGTTCATTTTCAACCCGTTCTCGCTCATGTCTTTCACGTTCCATGCGATCACGTTCATGGGGATTGGATCCCGGACCACGTTGATCATATTGCTGCCCTACAGGAGGCAGATTATCATTATGTAGCGGCGAAGCCTCGATTATGGATGCACCAAAACCAAGCTGCAGCATGCCTGCAAGGGAATATATCATCATTTTCTTTGTTATGCTTCTCATAAACCATTCCACCTTTATCTATCTTAAAAATGTGTCGTCTCTATGCACTTTTTTAGTAAGCCTTTTAGTATGATTTCGTTAGCCTTTACCGCCTCCTCCTCTAATACGTATCTTAATTATAAACTGCCAATGTGACAACTTCGTAACAACTGTATAACAATTTGTAGATAATTCATTCAAATATCTCTACATCCGATAAGAAAAGCACTTAGCATCTTAGAAAAATAAAACATTTGAACCACAAAGGCGCAAAGTACACAAAGGGTAGCTCATAATTTTTTTTCGCAATTAAGAATTTATCGCTCTATACTTATAAAAAAACTAGACAGTCATAGATCGATGACTGCCTAGTTCAATGAAACTCACAATTATAATGCTTTAGGATTCCATTCCTTTAACTTGTCAACATGGGAACCAGCCAGATCCATGACACTCATACCATGGAACATAGCGTCCTCAGGAGTAATGGTGAGAATCTGAATGTCATCATAAAATAAAATGACATTTTCCCCGTCATAATCCAAAATATATTTATCCGGATTATAGTTTGTTAACTGGCTGATACGATATAAGGAACCAGCCACAAAATAAGCTCGATACAATGGCTTATAGCCGCCATACTCCGCACTAATCGTCGGCAACTGCCAAGCACCATCTACAACCAGCCCTGATTTTCCATCTGGCGCTAATTGAGCTTTAGGATGGATTTTGTCCTTATCCAGGAAGTTTTGCACCAGAGCAATTCGCTCTTTACTCTCAGGATGATCGGAAAACAGATCACTCTGCGAACCTTTTTCCAAACTGGAAAGTTTCAATAATCCCATCTTCATACTATAGGGATTATAACCCGCCTTAGAAGAATGAACATATCCCAGATAATCGGCTTCTCTCTCATCAGATCGGCTATAGCCGGCCATAATCGCATTCATGGCTAAATTCTGAAGTATCGCAGCCTTATCACCAAATACTGCAATGAAACCGATATTGAGCAGTAGATTTTTTTCAATTTGTTTTACCGAATGCCGTTTGACCACATGTCCTATTTCATGTCCGATAACACCAGCTAATTCATCATCAGATGGCATCAGATCCACTAAACCCTTAAATATGTAAATAAACCCGCCAGGTGCTGCCATGGCATTGACATCTTTGGAGTTTAAAACTTTAAATGAATAGGGTAAATCTTTTCGGTCACTAACAGCTACCATGTTCATACCTATTTTAGTTACCCGTTCTTGCAGTGCTGGATCATCCACCACGCCATATTTTTTCTCAAGCTGCTTGCCCACATCACGGCCAATACTGATTTCACTCTTCGTGCTAATCATAGCGGCCTGAGCACACGGTACCCCATAAAGGGTAACAATGCAAACAATTGCAGCAAAAACCACTCCTACGCGAAGTATAATTCTATGTACCATTTGAGCCCTCCAATCGAATACATCATGATGTAGCATCTCATGAATATTCTATCATATCTGGCACAAAATAACTCACAGAAATAATTTCCTAGCCGTCTATACCGTATGTCCCCTGCATTCGCCCCTGGCCCTTTCTATGGCTTTTGTCTCAAGTGACAATAAAATATGATTGGCCAGGTATGCCAAAAGAGAGGACAAAACCGTCCCCCAGAGAATCTTCGGCAAATAATTCATCCGTAACCCATCAAACAGCAGGACGCCTAATCCCCCTGCATGAATCACGGCTGCAATGGTTGCAATACCAATGGTAGAAACGGTTGCAATACGAATACCGCCTAAAATAATCGGCAAGGCCAGAGGCAGCTGTATTTTAAAAAACATATACCTGGCACTAAGCCCCATCCCATATCCGGCCTCAACAATAGAAGCATCGATCGACTGAAAGCCCGTTACTGTATTCCTGACCAAAATGTATTGATTGTAGATGACTAACACGGCAATAGCAGTCATCTTTCCCAATCCGAATGCTGGAAGCAAAAAAGAAAACAAGGCTAAGCTGGGTATGGAATAAACAACGCCAAAGAAAGATAATGCAGCCGTGGACAGCCATTTTGATCTTGCAATTAACAATCCTACTGGTACTGCCAATAAGAGAGAAATCAGCATACTCAAACAAACCAAATACAAATGCTCCAATAGCAGTATCAACATTTGATCATAATATTTTACTAGGTACGTAATCATATTTAGCCACCTTGTTCATTAAGCAGATAAAATTTTACCCTGCCTAGTACTAACTTTAAGCTGCTCCCATGTGATTTTTCCTACCACGCCTCTTCCACCATCCTCTACCAGTACATGATTTTGCTCATGTTCTAAAAAATAAGTCAATATGTTGTGCAAGGATTCTTCTGTACCCACACGAAAAGCACGATCACTGACCTGGGTATCAACAGGCAGCATTACCGAATGTGCCTTTAGTACTTTTAATCGCTGCACAATATCCTGAGTTGCTATCAAGCGAGCAACATATTCATTAGCCGGTTTTGAAATAATCCCATAAGGTGTATCAAATTGCTGAATTGTCCCCTCATGCATGATCACCACTTTATCCCCCAGCTTAAATGCTTCGCTAACATCATGGGTCACAAATAATATGGTTTTGTTCAACTTCCTTTGAATGCGAATTAACTTCTCCTGTAAGTTCTGCCGCGTAATGGCATCAATCGCACCAAAAGGTTCATCCATTAACATAATGTCCGGATCAGCTGCCATCGCTCTGGCCAAACCGACTCGTTGCTGCTGCCCTCCCGATAATTGTCTTGGATACCGCTTCTTAAAATCCCGGGGCGAAAGGCATACCAGCTCTAAGAGCGCATCCACCCGATTGGCAATTGTCTCTGTATCCCATCTTAAAATTTGAGGGATGGTTCCAATATTTTCTTCAACTGTCATATGAGGAAATAAACCAACCTGCTGAATGACATACCCAATTTTACGTCGATACTCTTCTAATTTTAAGTTTTTAATGTGCTCTCCGAAATACAAGATTTCCCCGGATGTTGCCTCATAAATTCGGTTCACCATTTTTAGAAGAGTCGTCTTGCCAGATCCCGAAGTTCCTAAAATAGTAATAAAGCTTCCTTCGCTAATACGCATATTGACCCCTGCTACAGCGTATTGAGACGTATTGGCATACTGCTTACTTACATTACGAAACTCAATTGCAGTTCTAGCCACTTTATTACCTCCTTTTCTCGCTTCCCAAGTCTCGGCACCGCAGTCCAATCTATTTGATCGTATTAAAAAACTCCTTTGCTACCTCATTGTATTCCCGTTTCTTAATATCCACCTCAGCATTTAGAGTAATCACCGCTTTGTTATCGAGCTTTGCCGTAACTTTATTCAAGATATCCTTTATCTCAGGGTGTTTCTCCACCATATCCTGCCTGATAACAGGAGCAATGTTATAAGGCGGCCATACATGCTTGTCATCTTCCAATACAACAAATTCATCCTTGCTCAGCTCTCCTTCTGTGGTATATGCTACCGCCAGATCTGCCTTATCATTGTGAAGTACATCATATTTAATACCGTTGTCATATAGCCTGCGATCTTTAAAATCAAAAGGACCATATACCTTGACTAATGCTGGCAGTCCATCCGTTCTCTCATCAAATTGACCTTGGGAAGCAAACCGGATTTGACTTGCATGTTTCTGCAAATCAGAGATCGTACGGATCTGATATTGCTCCGCTGCTCTTTTACTCATCACCAGACCTTGAGAATCATTGGCGGCAGAAGGGTCCAGCCAAATCAATTTGAATTTTTCTTTATATTTAGCAGAAACTTCATGATAGACTTCTTTCGAATCAAATTTAGGAGCTTCTTTTAATACTGTTAATAAACCTGTCCCCGTGTACTCAGGATAAAAATCAATATCACCATTGATTAGCGAGTTATGAACAATCGCGCTGCCTAGGTTTAACTTACGCTCAACTTTATAGCCCGCATGTTCCAAGGCTAAGCTATATAACTCACCTAGAATTAGGGATTCTGTAAAATCCTTTGAGCCTACTTTTATCGTCACCTTATTCTCTTTTGCTTGATCAGAACTGGCAGAGTTGCTGCTGCATCCCGCTACAACCAGTAGTACGGCTGCCATGGATAACAACAAAAACATTCCGAATCTCGATATCTTTTTAATCATTTTCCACACTCCTATTGCTCTAATCCCGTTGATACTTCGTAACCATATGCTGCACAGCTGTTAAGGATACCTCTGTCAAAACAGATAACAATGCTACTGACATCCCTCCAATCAATAATATCCTTACATCATTCATTCCAATACCAGTAAAGATAAAATCGCCTAGTCCGCCGGCACCGATGTAGGATGCTAATGTGGCACTAGCGATAACCTCCGTAGCAGAGGTCCGCAATCCTGTGAGTATGAGAGGCATTGCTAAAGGAATTTCGATACCAAAAAGAATCTTTTCAGTATTCATCCCCATACCTGCTGCACATTCCAGCACAGAAGGGTCAATGTTTCTAAAACCCGAATACGTATTAATCAATATTGGCGGAATTGCCAGTAACGTAAGTGCGAACAGAGCAGGTACAAAACCCGTACCTAATATGGGCATGGCGATGACAAGTACCGCCAAACTGGGTATAATGCGCAGAATGGTAAAAGCGTTAATCACAGAATAGGATACACTGCCATTTTTTGAACACCAGATTCCTAAAGGTACGGCGATCATGAAACTGACAGCAATCGCAGCCAGACTAATCTCAACGTGTACAATGACAGCTTCATAATATTTATCAATATTGAGTAATAGATATGCAATACTCTCATTTATCATTCTATTTCCCTTTCTCATGCAGCATGAATTTCTTGTTGCATTACTTATTTACGATCTACTCAGGTCCCCTATGTTTTCCTTATCATTCTTTATGGAGCAAGACCATTTTATAGACCGCCTATTTTCGATCTCACTAAAATAAAAAAATAAAAAGACTAAGCAAATTCCCCTGCATAAAAGAGAAAATTTTTTTACACTTTCCACTCCAACAACAGTGGATATAATACTGATAGTATTTGTACTGGCATCTGCATATAAATAGTAAATATATCTAAAGGATATAAAAGAACCGAAAATAATTCCCCCTCAGCGCACTCTGCGGCTCTGCGGTTCGTAATATCTATATTTTTTCACCTATAAAACGTAAACTTTCTAAAATACCTAATAAAAAAAATTATACTTTGGTGCATAAATAAGCAGGTATTATTGGATCAATGTAGTATACTATATAATGTAAATTCCACATATAGTGCGCACTATATAATGTAGAAGGTGATTTTATTATACAACTTACCATACGACAGACTAATATTCTAGAAATAATACAAACCCTCGGTCCAATTACCGGCAATCAAATTGCAGAAAAACTAAACCTCAGCCGGGCAGCTCTTCGTTCTGATTTAGCTATTTTGACGATGTCCAAGCTTGTCAGCGCGAAACCGAAAGTTGGCTATTATTTTACAGGCCGCGACTTGCAGCAGCTAAATACCATGTCTTTTGATGCCATTCTCATTGCCGATACTCTTTCTTCGCCCATTGTGGTAAGAGAAAACAGCACCGTCTATGACGCTATCGTTACCTTATTTACAGAAGACGTGGGAACGATTTTCGTAGTATCCGAAGACAATTTCTTAGAAGGGGCCCTTTCACGAAAAGATCTGTTAAAGGCAGCGATGGGAGGCAAAAATAACAACGATCTTCCCGTCAATATTATTATGACACGAATGCCAAAAATCATCTTAACAACGCCAGAGGAATCGGTGTTGTCAGCCGCTCAGAAGCTTTTATATCACCAAGTAGACGCCCTGCCGGTAGTAAAAATCATAAAAGAAGGTGAAACCACAAAATATCAGGTAGTTGGTCGTTTTACCAAAACCAACATCACACGACTTTTTGTTCAATTGGCAGAAAAATAATCGTTTATTCAAAATCCCAAAACGAAGGAGGCCCTCTTTGAATACTCTACATAACAGCCAAGTTCCCGTTGTATATATACTTTCTGACTCCATTGGTGAAACAGGAGAATTGGTTGTAAAAGCGGCGATTAGTCAATTTAATGGTGCAAACATTGAGCTTGAACGCAAGCCTTATTTAAAATCCGCTGCACAAATTGATGCCATATTAGAAAAAGCAGCCCAAAGAAACGGAGCGATCTTCTATACCATAGTTCGTCCGGATTTAAAAGAGGTTTTAGAAACCAAAGCTCACGCCTTAGGAATAACACATGTCGATATTATGGGACCTGTCATCGATGGTCTGCAAGCAGTTACTCGCTTGTCCCCTCGCAACGAACCGGGCCTCATTCGCAAAATAGATCAAGCTTACTACACTAAAATTGAAGCCATTGAATTTGCCGTAAAATTTGATGATGGAAAAGATCCCCGCGGTCTCTTACAAGCAGATATTGTCATTACAGGTGTATCAAGGGCCTCAAAGACACCTTTATGCATGTACCTTGCACATAAAGGCATTAAAGCTGCTAATGTACCTTTAGTAAAAGAAATTCCGCCGCCGTCTGAACTGTTTCAGGTGGCTGCTCATAAAATTGTCGGACTTACTATCAAACCGTCTTTATTATTTGAAATACGTAGAGAACGGCTAAAAGCAATGGGACTACAGCCTTCCAGCAACTATGCCAATTTAGAACGTATTATTGAAGAACTCGATTATGCCCAGGATATTATGCGCAAAGTCGGTTGCCCTGTCATTGACATTACAAATAAAGCAACAGAAGAAACTGCTGAGAGAGTTCTAGATTTTTACCGTAAAGGAGTCGTTGAACAATGAAAAAATTCGTATATTTATTTGATCAAGGCAACGCCGATATGCGTTCACTCTTAGGAGGAAAAGGAGCGAATCTGGCAGAAATGACCAATATTGGTCTGCCTGTACCACCAGGTATGACTATCACCACAGCCGCCTGCAAAGAATACTATGAAAATGGCAAAAAGCTTCCAAGTCAGATCATAGAAGAGGTGCGCGAGAATTTGGCTCATCTGGAAAAAACCATTGGTAAAAAGCTAGGGGATGTAACAAATCCCCTGTTAGTTTCCGTTCGCTCTGGAGCCGTATTTTCAATGCCAGGTATGATGGATACCATCTTAAACCTTGGCTTAAACGAAAAAACGGTACAAGTGGTAGCAAAAAGTACGAACAATTTGGTGTTTGCTTATGATTCCTATCGCCGCTTTATCCAAATGTTTGGTGATGTTGTATTGGAAATTCACAAATATGAATTTGAACAGCTTTTGACGCAGCACAAAAAGAAGCAAGGTGTTACCTTTGATCAAGAAATGTCTGCAGATACCTTGCGGGCAGTAATCGACAGTTATAAAGAACTCGTATTAGAAAAAACAGGCACAGCATTCCCTGAAGATCCAATGGAACAATTATTTTTATCCATTGAAGCGGTGTTTCGCTCTTGGAATAATGAACGAGCCTTTATCTATCGCAATCTGAATAAGATTGATCATGACCTGGGTACTGCTGTTAATATTCAGTCTATGGTATTTGGAAATATGGGCAATGACTGCGGTACTGGTGTGGCTTTTACCAGAAATCCTTCCAATGGTGAAAATCTATTATATGGAGAATACTTAACAAATGCCCAAGGGGAAGACGTCGTAGCGGGCATTCGCACTCCCCAGCCAATTGCAAAATTAGAGGCAGAAATGCCTCAAGTCTATGCTCAGTTTGCTAAGACGGCTAAAATCTTAGAAAAACATTATAAAAATGTGCAAGATATTGAATTTACCATTGAAAAGGGCACTTTATATATACTGCAAACTAGAAATGGCAAACGTACTGCCCAAGCAAGTATTAAAATCGCTCATGATCTAGCGGCAGAAGGCTTGATCAGCAAACAAGAAGCCCTGTTATTGATCGAACCGGGCCAGCTTGATCAGCTGCTTCACCGCCAGATTGACCCTAACGCCAAACTGGATATTATGGCTACGGGTTTACCAGCCTCGCCCGGTGCCGCTTCCGGCGCCGTCGTCTTTGATGCCAATCATGCAGAAGAGCTGGGCAAAAAAGGACAAAAAGTGATGCTGGTGCGAACGGAAACTACACCTGACGATATTCATGGCATTATTGCCGCACAAGGTATCTTAACCAGCCGGGGAGGCATGACCAGCCATGCAGCAGTAGTAGCTCGCGGTATGGGGAAACCTTGCGTATGCGGCTGTGAAGCAGTAAAAATCAACTATCATACTAAGACCTTCACAATTGGAGAAACGATCATAAAAGAAGGAGATCTAATCTCCATTGACGGCGCAACAGGGCGGGTCATCGCAGGCGTTGTCCCCATGAAAGATCCTGAACTATCTACGGAATACCTAACCCTATTACATTGGGCCGATGAATATAAGAAACTAGAAGTTAGAGCCAATGCCGACAATCCTACAGATGCACAAAAAGCCTTAGAGTTCGGTGCCAAGGGCATTGGATTAACTCGTACTGAACACATGTTTATGGGTCAGGATCGCCTGCCACATGTACAGCAAATGATTTTGGCAGAGAACTTTGAAGAACGCCAAACCGCCTTAACTCATTTACTGCCAATGCAGGAAGAAGACTTTTATGGTATCTTAAAAGTCATGACTGGCTATCCCGTCTGCATTCGTCTCTTAGACCCACCACTTCATGAGTTCCTTCCAAGTATGAACGAACTGCTGATTGAAACGACTACCCTCCAAATTACCCAGGAAAATATGACACTGCTAGCACAAAAAGAAGCCCTACTTAGAAAAGTTCGCGCTCTCCATGAATCCAATCCAATGTTAGGGCATCGGGGCTGCCGCCTTGGCATTACATTCCCAGAGATATACGAAATGCAAATACAAGCCATCTGCAATGCAGCTGCCCGACTCACCACCGAAGGTTACAAAGTCTTACCTGAAATTGAAATTCCATTAACCATCGGCAGCGCAGAAATGAATTTCTTCAAAGAGAAAATTGATAAAATTGCTAAAGATACTATGGAAAAATATAAAGTAAGCTTCCATTATACATCCGGTACTATGATTGAACTGCCGCGGGCAGCCCTCTTAGCTGGCGAATTAGCAGAAGCAGCGGAGTTTTTTAGCTTTGGTACCAATGATTTAACACAAACCTGCCTAGGATTTAGCCGTGATGATGCGGAAGGTAAATTCCTAAATGATTATTTAGATATGAAACTCTTACCCGATAACCCCTTTATCACCATCGATCGCAAAGGCGTAGGAAAACTGATGGAAATTGCTGTAGAAAGCGGGCGCAAAACCAGACCGGATATTCTAATTGGTATTTGCGGCGAACATGGCGGCGAGGCTCGCTCCATCGAATTCTGCCACCAAATTGGTCTTGATTTTGTCAGCTGCTCTCCCTATAGAGTCCCCATCGCCCGCTTAGCCGCAGCACAAGCTGCCATCAGCAAAGGCGAAAATTACGGAACAAAATAAGAAAAAAGCGTCCTTTAAAAACATATAAAACAATCGAACCACAAAGGCACAAAGTACACAAAGGGTTTTATTTGTGCCTTTGTGGTTGATAATTACTTATATTTTTTCACTTACAAAACTCATAAATTTGATCTTATAGGTAAGAACCCCTGGGGCAAAATAAAATGCGCCAGGGGTTCTTTTCCTATTTCCACTTTTTCGCTGCACGGTTGAATTTCTTCCAATTTTTATTTGCTTTCTTTTGCAGCTGCAGCTGTTCGCGCATTTGCCAGCCGATCAGCATGCCTGCCTCTAAATGTACTGCCCTGCTGGATTTGCTCCGTAATAATGCCTTTAGCAAAATCTCCGTACTACGAGCATCTGTTATAATCCCCAGGGTATCTTGCAGTTTTTCCAGTTGTTCTGCAATAGAGGCTCTATCACCTAGCAACGGCTGCATTACTTCTACTACATACTTAAGTTTCTTGATTCCTAATCGTAAATTATGAACATCGTTGACATCCGCCCAAACCACAGATTCGGCTTCTTTTCTCACCCTCTTGATCCAACTGACTAAACCATTGCTAACAAACTTTTCCGTTGTATGATCAGAAACGATAGATTGCTGCCAGTCATTATCTAAAAGTTCGCCCCACAAACCTAATAATAAGGGCGTTGCCAAACCGGAGCTGCATTCACTTACAATCTTCTCCATTTCCTGATTGCGACTCTCAGCCAGAACATCTCCTAACCAGACTTTGGCGCCTCTTTCCTTAGACTGATAGTCCTGTAATTGACGCCAGCTGGCATAGGCTACATCTAATTCTCGCACTTTGGCCAGCCTTTGACCAAACTTTTTTAATTCATCCTGATACCAAGTGTTCTGTTTGATTACGTTCAAGGGTTCGGCAAACTCCAATACCGATCGCAGACGCCGCAAGCAAATACGCAGTTCATGGACTAATTCCGGCAGCTGGGGATTTTCAAGAAAAGCCCGCTGTGCCGTTAGAATATGATGAATCAGGTCTATCAGCAATATAGCTACAGCCTCACTAACAGGCTTGGCTGTATCCACCTGAGGTACAGAATTTTTCTTTTGCTGTACAGTCGCTAGACCTGCCAGTAAGAGCCCTCGATAAAACTTACTATCCGGTTCTGGCAGCAAAGGAAACTCCCTGGATAAAGCAGCGCCCAGCATAAATAATGCTTTAGGCTCTCCTGTTTGTAATTCTAATTCGATTTCTAAAATAGGCGATGTCTTCTCTCCTGCAATAATAGCACCTTTATCAGCAGCTACTTCAATCGTACTGCTATCAGGCATAACAACCTCTACTATTCGCCGCTCAAAGAAAGTAATTAAAATAGGCTCTAATATTTCATCACCTACTACTTCCTGCAATCGTTCACCAATTTCAGTATGAGCAAAGGCTCGTACATCGGGTTCATTATCGGAAACAACTACATTCCATTCTAACCTGGCATGCAGCCCTCCCTTAGAAGAACCACCACCTTTGACAGTGGCAATCCAATTTTCGCCTTCTCGGCGCAGACGATAAGCCAACTGTGCTTTTTGCAATGCATGACTAGGTGTATCAAAGTAACGAGCTTCTAATTGCTGGGTAATCTCTGATCCAGAAACAGTCACTGCTGCCAACGCCTCTGCTGTCATGATTTTTTCCCATACACTCTCATCGGCACAACTCAGCTTCAATTCCGTTTCCATATGATTAGGCAATCCTATCACCATCCTACCAAAATCGTCATATTCTCTTTATCCCAGAGTATAGCATGCCCCATAGCTTGTCAATGTCCTCCATAAAAGATTCTTGCTTTAAGAAAAACACCCAGAGTTCTTAAAAAATCTTTGAACCGCAAAGACGCGAAGGACACAAAGGGATTTTAAGGAACTTATACTTTCTAGGCGATTATAGAAAACGCCTCAAGGCCAGCACTTTGCTGACTTTGAGGCGTTTTGTTAAAAGGATGCAGAGTTTGGTGGAATTTCTAGGAATTCCACACCGGGATTTCGTTCACTAACCCAGCGAATTGCCCATTCATTGCTGAGTAGAAGCACTGGGCGATCTTTGATATCACGGATCATCATACCGCTGTCAATGCTCTTCATCGATTTAATAGCCTGTTCATCGCCGGTTAACCAGCGAGCAACACTAAAGGATAAACGATCCATAAGCAGCTCTACACCATATTCATTTTTTAATCGATACTCCAGCACTTCAAATTGCAGCGAGCCAACTACACCAATAATAAAGGCCTCGGATGCAAACTCGCTCTGGCGGAAGACCTGAACAGCCCCCTCTTGGGTCAATTGGGTCATCCCTTTAACGAATTGTTTTCGCTTCATTGTATCTTTGGGCTGGACCTTGGCAAACTGCTCTGGCGGAAATACCGGGAAATCCTGAAACGTAAATTTAGCCCCTTCCTGGCACAACGTATCTCCAATTCCAAAAATTCCAGGATCAAATAAACCGATAATATCACCAGGATACGCTTCATCAATAATGGTACGCTCCTGAGCCAGGAACTGCTGAGGCTGAGCCAGCTTAATGGCTTTACCTGACTGAGCATGATACACAGACATCCCTCTGGTAAACTTACCGGAACAGATGCGAATAAATGCGAGACGATCACGGTGAGCAGGATTCATATTCGCCTGAATTTTGAAGACAAAGGCAGAAAACTCCTCACTTGCAGGATTAATTTCCCCTTCACTGGAAATACGTGCTACAGGTGCAGGTGCCAGTTTCAAAAATTCTTCCAGAAAAGGTCTTACACCAAAATTGGTCATGGCACTACCGAAAAACATAGGTGTAAGTTCACCAGCAGCTACGAGATCATAATCAAAAGCATCTCCAGCCATATCCAAAAGTTCAATATCTTCACACAACGCAGCATGAACACTCTCACCTAACAATTCACGAAAAGCAGGGTCACTAACACTCCCCATCGTGGAAGGCAATACAGACTGCCCATGGGCGCCATCTTTGGCGAACAATTCCACTTGCGCCTGCTGGCGATTATAAACACCAACATAACTGCCGTCTATACCTACAGGCCAATTCATAGGATATGCCCTTATCCCTAATACCTGTTCAATTTCCTCCATTAGCTCAAAAGGATTCTTGCCATAGCGATCCAGCTTATTGACAAAGGTAAATACAGGGATCCCCCGCTGGCGGCATACATGAAACAGTTTCTTCGTCTGATCCTCTACCCCTTTTGCCACGTCAATTAGCATCACAGCACTATCTGCGGCCATAAGAGTACGGTATGTATCTTCACTAAAATCTTGGTGACCAGGTGTATCCAAGATGTTCACCCGATATCCATCATAATCAAACTGCAGCACACTAGAAGTTACAGAAATACCTCTTTGCTTTTCAATTTCCATCCAGTCAGACACAGCATGTTTTGCTGCCTTACGAGATTTTACTGATCCTGCCAAACGGATGGCACCGCCGTACAATAATAATTTCTCCGTTAATGTCGTTTTCCCAGCATCCGGATGGGAAATAATCGCGAATGTTCGTCGTTTATTAATCGTCAATTCTAACTCTTCCATATGTATCGTAAAAAACCCCCTACACTCATACCTGCACTATACAAAATTACTCTTCTATTACTATATGTTTACCTATCTAAAATGTCAAATATTATCCTACCCTATACTCCTATTTCTCATGCTTTTTTTAAAAAAAGTTTTGAACCGCGAAGACGCGAAGGTTAAAGAGAAGCATATAAAGCGAATCGAACCACAAAGACGCAAAGTACACAAAGGGCACCAAAACAAGGACTGCCAACAATCTGGCAGCCCTTATGTTTTTCTTGTACTATGCTTCTTTCAAAATCTGGTGTCGATTCACCGGACTCCCCTTTAAAGTATCAGCTTTTTGGCTATAAACAAATGCAGGATTTAGAGCTTTCACAAAACCAACAAACCATTTCTGATAGCATTCTTTCATAAAGGCTTTATCCACGCCAGCTTTCGTCCAATTTCGTTCCTGCAGGCAGATTTCACCCTCCCAGATCACTTTATCATCTTCATTTACCGTTACTACATCGCCCTGATCACAAGGCATGCCATTTAGTACATAGTCATTCACTGCCTGATAAATCCCGGCTGCTCTTTGTCCATCATATTTCCCCTGAGCTTTGGCATGTTCACCACACAGCTTACCATGTTCAGCGTAGGCGGATAATACAATATCCTGAGCGGCACCACCGCAAGTATCCAGCAATTCTTTAATGAAAGCAGCTTCCCTCGTTTCTGCAATTGTAATCTGACGCTGCAGCCAGCCATGAATATTCGTATGATCAATTAACTCACCAAGCTCCGTATCCGGTAAAGGCTGACCATAAATCTGCCAAACCTGAGACTGCAGTTCCTCTGCCGTAGCTCCACACATTTCTTCAGCCTTCTGAAAGATCAGCTGCTCGCGTTCTACTACCCGCCCGATTTTATGATATAACCAGTAATGAATATGACCTAAAAATGCACTCATGATGAGCCTCCTAAATTACATTATTTAATCCTGCTAAAATTTCCTTTACATCAAGCCCGTGGATTCCGGCTGCTTTGTGTAAAGCTTCTCCTGTGGCTGATGGACATCCTAAGCATCCCATGCCAAAGGACCGGAATACAGGAACCGTTTGAGGATAAACCCTGATAATATCACTAATTACGCTCTCTTCTGTAATTTTATCACCAAATACCAATGTTCCTTCTGTAAGCCCGCCTGCTACAGGAGCGATTTCTCGTCCTTCTTGGGATTGAGGCACCAAAGGTTCTGTCGTTTGGCTCACGCCTTGATAGAAAGCAGCCAATACATCCGCTCTAAATTTTTTCATACCAATTCGATCAATAAACTGTCCCACACGTTCAATATCAGCATTCTTTTGATAATATTCAACGATAACATGTACGATACGTATAACTTCATCATATTCCAAACCTTCAATTAAGAGATCCGCCAAACGAGGATGGGCACCAGCCGTACCGCCCACATAAATATCCCAGCCAATATCGCTTCCCATGACGCCAATATCTTTTACATACACCTCTGAACAAGAATTGGCACAGCCGGCTACACCAAATTTCATGCGAGACGGCATTTCTTTTTTATGGTACAGCTTGTCAAGTTCCATACCCAGTTTAATACTATCCTGCTTGCCTCTTTTGCAAAAAACATTACCAGGACATATTTTTACACTACGTACACAATTGGCAAAACCCATAGCCGGCTGCATACCAAGCTCTTCCCAAATTTTTTCAATATCATCCGCTTTAAGACCTGTAATCATAATCCGTTGAGCGGAAGTCAACTTCATAACACCATGGTATTTCTCGGCTATATCCGCATATTTTCTCATTAAATCAGGTTTGATAAATCCTCCCGGCAAATGGGGTGTGATTGCATACGTACGATTGCCATTATGAATCTTTTGTAAATTAGCACCTTTAGGTAACATTGTGCCACCTCCTCAAATATTATCTTTATCATACCCCATTATTCGCATCTTAACTGTGATCTATATCAAGTTTATAAAAAATATTTGAAAGTTTCTCATAAATAAAATAGTGAAGAATCCTGCTATTGTTGCATAACAGGATTCTTCACTATTTACAGTAACTCATTTGATAAAGAAAAGAGCGATCTAACTTTAATACTATTCTATTTAAGAAATATATTTGCGCCTGGTCCAAGGGGAAGGTTAAGAGCCATAAATAACAACAGCCACAATGTCCATGTTACTAAGAAGGCAAGAGCATATGGAATCTGAGTTGCCATGAGGGTCCCCATACCTACTTTTTCTTCTGATTTCATATAATGAGCCATAATTCCAAGCATGACTGGTACATAATAGTTTAATGGTGTAACTGAATTTATTGCACTCTCACCAATTCGATAAGCGGCTTGTGTTAAAGCTGGTTCATATCCTAATAAACCAAACATAGGAACAAAAATAGGAGCCAAAACTAACCACTTTGCTGAACCGCTGATTACGAATAAGTCGACAAAGCCGGAAAGTAAAATCAACGCAATGACCAGAGCGGCACCTGTAAAATCTAAGCTCTGTAATAAGTTTGCCCCTTTAACTGCAATAACAGTTGCAATATTCGTTTTATTAAACCATGCAATGAATTGTGCTGCTGAAAAAGCAGTAACTATGAAGCTAAGAGATCCTGAGAGACCTTGAGATAAGAACTTAGGTATATCACTTTCTTTTTTTATGACTCCTTTTCCAATACCAAATGCGATGCCAATAAAGAAAAAGAAGAAAAACAAGATGGGGATAATGCCATCTAAAAATGGCGATTTAGGAATCAACAGATGGGTCTTAGGATCACGAAGTACTCCGTATTCTGGAACAAGTAGTATTAGTAATAATAGGATATAGGCTAAAGCAGTCCAACCAGCATACGCTAACCCTTTCTTTTCTTCTGGGGTGACTAGGTGTTCATTAATTCCATTTTGTAGTTCTTTCATTTCTAACTTATCTAAACGAGGTGAGACTACTTGCTCAGCAACGAGGGTTCCTACAATGGTTAAAAGAACAACTGAGGAACTCATAAAATAATAATTAATGAGAGGATGAGCTGGCGAATTAGCAGTAGCGGCAACATTTCCAATGACCGACTGAGTAATACCAGCAACCAGTGCATCTGTTCCTGCAGGAATAAAATTTGCACTAAATCCTGCCGCCGTTGCCGCAAAGGCAATAGACATACCTAGTATTGGATTTTTTCCCATACTGGCATAGACAGCAGCCGCCGCAGCAGGCACAAAAACCATAGCTGCATCAGATGCCAAGTTTCCATTAATACCAATAAAAAAAATGGTGGCTGTGATAGCCCAGGAGGGCACTCCAAGCATGATTTTACGAACTAAAGTCCCAATAAACCCAGTAGCCTCTGCTAAACCCATAGCTAGCATCATGACGACAACAAGTCCTAATGGTGGAAAATTAATAAAATTTTTAACCATATCGGTCATAATATAACGAAAACCATCTGCATTTAGCAGGCTAAGCACTTTAACATCAACTGCTTTTCCACCTTTACCAATATAAGAAACTGCAGTTCCTTCAAAAATGGCTGAAATTACGAGTACCACCAAGGCTAGCATCGAAAATAAAATAAAGGGAGAAGGGAACTTATTGCCAACATACTCAATTACATCTAAGATTTTTTGAAAAGTACTCGTACCAGAAGAATTATCTTTTTGCGGGGCATATCCTAATTGACTCATAATGTACCTCCTATATTTTGGTGATAAGTGCCATCGTGCAGTTTAGTAAGCTTCACCTCCTATCGCTTTGTAAGACTTCATTACCTCTAATACAATTTGATATAGAAGCTTAGACCCTATTAACAAAGCATTTTCATCAATGTCAAATCGTGAATTATGTAAAATCGGAGTATCTTCTCCAGCCTTAGCACAGCCAAGGAAAAAGAAGGCTCCTGGGATTTTAGTAAGATAATTGGCAAAGTCCTCAGCACCTAGAACAGGTTTTATATCAGTACATATATTGTTTTTCCCAATCACTTTGGTGGCCGCTTGAATTACAATTTCTGTAGGTTCCGTCCAATTCCTTAAAGCGGGATAGCCTTGCTGATAGTCAAATACATAATCGCCCCCTTGAGACTTCGTAATTCCTTCCAAAACCGCAGCCATTCGTCTTGGGATTTCTTGTCTGGTAGTTTCATTCAACGTACGTATAGTACCTTCCACCATCACCTCTTTGGCTATTACGTTATAACGCTCACCGCCATGAATTGCACCAATGGATATCGTTGCTACTTCCAGTGGATCTATTTGCCGGCTAATAATATGATTAAAACCTTGGATGATATCAGCACTCATGGTGATGGAATCGATACCTTTGTGAGGTTGTGCCGCGTGGGCACCACGCCCCAGAATATTGATGGTAAAACGATCGGAAGCCGCCATAAAAGCACCTGATTTAATACCAATGGTGCCATAAGGGATGTCAGGCCATAGGTGTAATCCAAATATGGCGTCAACATCTTCTAAGACACCCTCCTGCATCATCGCTGTTGCGCCACCTAAGGGAGCAGCTTCCTCTGCTGGTTGAAAGATAAGCTTCACAGTACCTTTTAATTGGTGGCGATGCTTCATCAGCATAACGGCGGTTCCCATTAAAATAGCCATATGTCCATCATGACCACAAGCATGCATGCTTCCTTTATAGAGAGATTGATAAGGAACGTTGTTTTCTTCAATTATGGGCAATGCGTCCATATCTGCCCGTAAAGCAATAATAGGTCCAGGTTGATCACCTTCAATAACACCACACAGACCATATTGACTAACAAAGGTCTGAACTGTTACTCCAATATTTCTTAAAAATGTCTCAATGGTTTCTCGTGTACGTTTTTCTTTACCGCTTAGTTCAGGATGGCGATGGAAGTCTTGCCGCAAACTAGTAACTATTTGCTGTAATTCAATCTCTTGTCTATGATCCCACATATATTTATCACCCTCATTTCATCTGTATCATTGATACAGAATTCTTTATTCATTCTGCAATTCGGTCTATTTATGGAAATTTCCTTTAATGGTTAAAAATAAAATGAGACTTTGCGCCCTATGCACAAAGCCTCATTGCTCTATTCAATCATATTATTATTTTTAGAAACCATATCATCAATATCTTGTTTATAATTATATCTTACTATTGCAGATTTGGAAAGTCTTTTTTTTCAGACCTTTTTTAACACATTAATAATTATTCTTTAGGTGGAGCCACGATTTTATCCAGCAGGATACGATATAATTTTCGGGGTCGACCTTTACCCGCGCCTTCTTCTCCCGAATTAACGGCTAAACCGTTGTTTAATAAATTGCTAAGCAATCGTCTAGCACTGCGAGGTGTAATCGAAAGGTAAAGTGCAAGATCATCTGCATTAACGATTGCATTGTCAAATTGTTTAAAAGCAGCAATCATTTTAAATACAGTTGTCATTCTTATATTTAACTTGTCAGCCAAGTTCTGCATTGCTAAATCATCTGATCTTATAGCATATTGCAAATGAGTGTTCGAACTAAGTGGTCCAATTGCTGACTTATCATCCAGAACAACCATCCATTTCGAAGAACCAGCTTGCCTTGCTAATCCTAATGCAATACGAGCATTTTCATCTGCTGCATAGGCAGTAGGACCAAAGCCGATTCCACCACTTACATTGATGTTCATTTTATAGGTAATTTCCTCTAATAAAGGCATGATGGTAAATTCCTTAGTCAGACTCTCTATGATGCCGCGAGTAGAGTAGATAATATAATGTCCATCTCCCTGCATCAAAATAGAACCTCTTAACATTTCCGTATAGTGTATTAATATCTCATAAAGTTGTAATTCAATGCGTTTTACTCCATAACTGGAAGAAGATTCTGAAATAAAGGTTTCATAATTATCGATCGCGATGTGATGAATTGCTATTTGGCTCCCCTTGGATCGGATTGCTTCAACTTTACTAATTGCGATTGCCAACGTAGTGCGAATACTATCCCGGGTCGGCCATATACGAAAGGTAGGAACACCAAGTTTCTTTAATTCTTGATAACTAGAGAGGAAACATGTTACGGCAATGTTTGTTTCACCTTTTTGCCATAAATGATAGTGATATTGGGTAATCTCATTAGCAGAAATAATGTTATCATAGTCTTTTACATAAAAAGGAGGAACAGGGATAGGTATATCTCCAAAAGATTCCTCAATTTCTTTTCTATAAAAAGTATCAAAACTAATTCTATTAATTTTCAAGTTTTCAATATGTAATATTTGCAACAAAGCACGATATAAACTAGAGCCAGTATGGGGAAGATAATACAACGGCTTTATCGTTCTCTGAGAATTCTTGGCATACATGTAAGGAACTTTTCCTGAAAATAACCATGCATCAATACGATTATCCATTTTAGTAATGATATCAGGCACTTCAGAAGCATCTTGATACACCACAGGCAAAATATCCACAACATCACTGCGTTCAGAAACAGTCTCGCTGATCAATGCAACAGAATCAGATGGCCCCACGATTGCAAGATTAATTTTTTTCACTATTTTCACCTTACCTACCAGCTTATTCACAGCAATTATAGCATAAAATCCTAATCCATCAAAAAACTTTTGTTAAGACAAGTTGCAGCCTTAAATATTTTATTCTTCTATATATAAAAAAGAGAATGCTCCTATGGCTTTATCCATAAAAGCATTCTCTTTTTTACTATATGGAAAATTTGGATATTTTCTCCTGAAGTTGTCCCACCATATCATGCAGATCACTCATACCAACTGTTACTTCATTCATGTCAAGTATTTGCTTTTCTGTGACCGTGTGAACCTCCTGGGTAATAGCAGAGGTTTCCTCTGATCCTGCTGATATATTGCTAAATACATTCACAATCTCTTCACTTTTACCACTCATAACCGTAAATCGGTTCTGCATTTCAGACATTTTATCCGTGAGAGACTCAACGGCTACGGCAATTTCCTCGAAAATGGTCCATGTCGCATTCACTGTTTCTTCCTGATCACTCACAACCTGCTGAGCCTTTTCGATAGAAGACACAGCAACTTTAGACTGCTGCTGAACATCCTGAATCAATACCTTAATATCTTTAACTGCACTGCCGGATTGCTCCGCCAGCTTCCTAACCTCTTCCGCCACTACAGCAAATCCCCGTCCCTGTTCTCCCGCTCGCGCGGCTTCAATAGAAGCATTTAAAGCCAGCAAATTAGTTTGTGCAGCAATTTGCTCGATCACCGTAGTGATCGAACCAATTTGTCCAATCATTTCATTTACTTTTCGTACTACACTGTCCACATCCTGAGAAGCCTGCCTGCCTTCTGTCATCTTTTCCGTTAAAGAACATATAATCCCTGCTACTTTGTCATTTAAGCTGCACATCTCCCCATAGCTTTGCCCCATCTCATCAGTATAAACCTGCACAGCCTTAACATGATCTACAAGCTCGTGCATACGCCCCACACCAGACTCCATCTCCTGAGATTGATTCACTGATACACTCGCAATCTGCCCGACGGACAGACCCACCTCTTTAATGGAATGACTGTTTTTTTCTGCAACGGCTTTCATTTTATCCGAATTGATTTCAACACCTTGACTTATCTGCTGTACTTGGCTCAGTAAGATGATCATATCCTTTTGCATCTTCACTATTGCATTAGACAATTCCCCTAGCTCATCAGTACGAGTGCTAAACTGCTGTACCAAGTTCGTCTTAAAGTTACCAGCTCCAAATTCACCAATATGATTAATGGCGGCAATAAGAGGCCGTAAGAAATGTCTTGATACAAAAAACGCCACAACAAGTGCCAACAGTATGGATAGCAATGCTACTGCTATGATTACGCTGCTAGCGTCTTCTTGCTTCTGCGATCTTATCGTCATCCCAAGAAAAAAACTAATCAGTACTAAAGGAACTAGTATAACCCCTATAAAAGCTGCAATTAACCGATTTCTCATTCCCCAAAAACCTCGCCTATCCACTTTTCCACTCCCTCTTCCTTTATCGCAGTACAACTACTAGAATACTGCGTGAATTTTTTCATTATTCACTTAATTATATACATCTTTTCGTGCTTTTTTTGTCGAAATAAGTCAAGAATGACAAAATCTATATAATAAACAACAACAAACTACAAGTAACACAATGCGCCTTTTTTCTATCTTTTTTTCATCGATTGTTATGGGAAGTATTCTCAATATGTAATTTTGTATTTTTACTGTTGACATATTCGAAAATTCTATTATAATAAATCTAACAATAAGTTTACAACTTTACACTTTAAAAGTGATGATGGAGAAAGAGAAATACCCCTATGTTTTTAGAGAGCCGGGTAAGGTGGGAGCCGGTAACATATGTATATTCTTGAGTCACTCCTGAACTGCAAGGCTGAAAACATTGAGTAGGCCGCGCCGGAATCAGTTCGTAATGGAACGCAGCCGTTAATTTCTAGGGTTTAGTAATAGACCTGATGAGAGATGTATTCATACTTTTTGAATACAACAAGGGTGGTACCGCGAGAGAAACCTCTTGCCCCTTTTTAGGGTGGCAGTGGGTTTATTTTTTTTACCAAAATGAAGGAGGCTATTATTATTATTATTATGCATAGTAACATTGTAAAAAAAGGTTCAACCAGAGCAGCCCATCGTTCCTTATTTTATGCCATGGGGTATGACAAGGACGACTTGAATAAACCCCTCATTGGTATTGTCAATTCTTTCAACGAGATTATTCCCGGTCATGGACACTTAAAAGACATTGTACAGGCAGCTAAACTTGGTGTTGCTGCCGCTGGCGGGACACCTATGGAATTCCCGGCTATTGGTATCTGTGATGGAATTGCTATGGGACATAAAGGCATGAAGTATCCCCTACCTAGCCGTGAACTCATTGCCGATTCTATTGAAGCCGTGGCTGGAGGTCATGCCTTTGACGGTTTGATCCTAATCCCCAACTGTGATAAAATCGTGCCCGCTATGCTCATGGCAGCTGCGAGAATCAATATTCCCTGTGTCGTGGTAAGCGGTGGTCCAATGCTCGCAGGACGCTACCAAGGAAAAGACATTAGTGTGAGTACGATGTTTGAAGCAGCGGGAAAATTTGAAGCAGGGAAAATCAGTGCTGAAGAACTTGACACCATGGAACAATCCGCTTGCCCTGGCTGTGGTTCCTGTGCTGGTCTCTTTACTGCCAATACCATGAACTGTTTAACAGAAGTTCTGGGCATGGGACTTCCCGGCAACGGCACCATTCCTGCCGCCTATACAGGAGCACGGAAAACCCTTGCCAAGAGAGCTGGCGCTGTTATTATGAACTTAATCAAGAATAACATTCGCCCTCGGGATATCATGACAAGTAAAGCCTTTGAAAATGCCATTGCCGTAGATATGGGAATCGGTGGTTCTTCTAACACGGTTTTACACCTAACAGCCATTGCTCATGAAGCCCAAATTGCTTTGCCCCTTTCCCTCTTTGAAGAAATCAGTGCCAAAACTCCTTACATTACCAAGTTAAGTCCTAGCGGCACCCACCACATGCAGGACTTAAACGAAGCAGGCGGTATCAATGCTGTCATGAAAGAACTTGCTAAAGCTGGTGTCATGCATACGGATGCTTTGACAGTAACCGGAGTATTGTCTGAACGCCTAGAGCAAGCTGAAATTACACGCGCAGATGTCATCCACACGATTGATAATCCCTATCGGAAAACTGGCGGTATCGCTGTTCTTGCCGGCAATCTGGCTCCCGACAATGCCATTGTAAAAGAAAGTGCCGTAAAGGAAGACATGCTGGTCTTTGAAGGCCCTGCCCATGTTTTTAATTCAGAAGAAGAAGTCATTGAAGCTCTATTAGCAAAACAAGTAAAAGATGGCGAAGTGGTGATTATCCGCTACGAAGGACCCAAAGGCGGTCCCGGTATGAAAGAAATGCTAAATCCAACAGCTATTATTACTGGCATGGGATTAAAGGTTGCTCTGCTTACTGATGGACGTTTCAGCGGTGCTACTCAAGGAGCCTGCATTGGTCATGTGTCGCCAGAAGCCATGGAGGGAGGCCCCATCGCCTTAGTAGAAAATGGCGATGTGATTTCCATCAATATTCCTCAGCGCTCCCTCATCGTAAACATTAGCGATGAAGAAATGGCAAAGCGTCGTCAAAATTGGGTACAACCTGAGCCAAAAATCAAAACAGGTTATCTCTCTCGCTACGCCCGTCTTGTCACATCAGCCAATAAGGGTGCCGTATTAGAATAAGGAGGCCAGCCCCCTTCAAACCTCTTGGAACCTATATCCCCTATTTATTGGGACTCATTATGCTGGGTATGGGACTTAGTCATTAAATGGACTTTAAAAAGGAAAAAACAGAAGTGATTTACCTGTTAAAAGTTAAAGCACTGTAAAAATTAAACCTTTGAAAGGCTGAACGAATTGAGCCACAAAGGCGCAAAGGACACAAAAGCCCAAAAGATCCTGACAGCATCCGGCTGACAACGATCTTTTGGGCTTCTTTTATTTCACCTCACCTATCGTATTTGATCCCTGCAAGTACTTACTCATAACATTCTGGATCAAATTCACTTTTATACTTTTCTAAGAAACCAGTATTAAATTCTCCCTGAATAAACATGCCATGTTTCAGCAATTTTTGATGAAAAGGGATGGTAGTATGAATTCCTTCAATTGCAAATTCCCCTAATGCTCGTTGCATCCGATTAATCGCATCTTGCCGATTTTTCCCCCAAACAATGACCTTCGCCACCATAGAATCATAGAAAGGAGAAATCTCATATCCGGGATATACCGCACTGTCAATTCGCACACCAAATCCACCTGGGGGTAAATACGTTTCTACCTTCCCTGGGGACGGCATAAAATGATTTGCTGGATTTTCCGCATTAATTCGACACTCAATGGCCCAGCCATTGATTTTCACCTCTTCCTGACCAAAGGATAAAGGCTCTCCTGAAGCAACAGCAATTTGTTCCCTAATGAGATCAATACCCGTAATAGCCTCTGTGACTCCGTGCTCAACTTGAATGCGAGTGTTCATTTCCATAAAATAAAACTGACCATGCTTATCCAGCAGAAATTCTACCGTCCCTGCTCCATGATAATTCACGGCTTTTGCTGCCAATACGGCAGCATTTCCCATTTGCTCCCGCAACGTTTGATCAAGAGCAGGCGAAGGTGCTTCTTCCACCAGCTTCTGATGCCGACGCTGAATGGAACAATCCCGTTCACCAAGATATACCACATTTCCATATTTGTCAGCCATAAGCTGAATTTCAATATGCCTGGGTTCTTCTAAATACTTTTCCAAATATACACCTGCATTGCCAAACGTAATCTGAGCTTCCTTCTGGGCTTGGCGAATGGCTTTGATTAATGCTTCCTCATCTTGGGCCACTCTCATGCCTTTGCCGCCACCGCCAGCGGTTGCCTTGACAATAACAGGATAACCAATATCTTTAGCGACCTTAATGGCCATCTGTACTTCCTCGATAAGTCCATCCGTACCTGGAACGATGGGAACACCCGCCAGCTTCATCGTTTCTCTGGCAATCGCTTTCGCCCCCATTTTACGAATGGCATCCGCCTCTGGACCAATGAAGGTAATCTGATAGTTAGAGCAAACTTGAGCAAACTCTGGATTCTCTGCCAAAAAACCATATCCGGGATGAATGGCATCCACCTGGGTAAATTGAGCAATACTCAACAAGCTGCTAATATTTAAATAACTGTCCTTGGAAGAGGCAGGGCCAATACAATATGCTTCATCTGCCAATTTTACATGGTATGCTTGCTGGTCTGCAGTTGAGTATACAGCAACGGTTGCAATGCCCATTTCGCGGCAAGCCCTGATGATTCTCACCGCAATTTCTCCTCGATTGGCAATCATCACTTTTTTAAACATCTTTTCTGCCCCTTTGTTATGATTCTATTTCCCTCATTATCACCAGCTTTTACTCTGGTTTCACCAGAAATAGAGGTGCCCCATATTCAACAAACTCTCCATCTTTAAACAAAATCTCCACAATTTCTCCACTAATACCCGCTTCAACTTCATTAAACAGCTTCATAGCTTCTAGCACACACACCACAGTGCTTGGACCCACTTGCTGACCAATTTTCACAAATGGATCTGCACCTGGTTCTGGAGCGGAGTAAAACGTCCCTACAGTAGGAGACATGATCTTGTGCAAATGGCTGTCTTCACATTCCGCAATAAATTTCACAGATTCTTGCTTTATCGCTGCAGTAGATCGTTGTGAAACAGTCTCTTTAACCCCCTCAGAGTCTAATGGTATATTTTTTTGTGACGATACAGCATACTTCCCAACAACAATTTGGGTCCCGTCCTGATTCAATTCAAAATGCTGTATAGAGGACTGGTCTATCATTTTTATAATTTCTCTTATTTCATCAAATGTAAGCATGACTTTCACCCCTCGTATTATACGGTAACCTAGTCTTTTACATTCAGACATAGGCTATAAAAATTTCAATTGGATTGCAGTTTTTAACTCTTGTATATAATTTTCTCGTGCAATATAAAGCCGTTCTGCTTCTTCCAAAGTAATCTCCTGAAACTGAATTGTTGCTCCTGGCCTAACTTGTGCAAGAATCGGAACATCGACAATCGCTACCTGCCCAATCTTAGGATATCCCCCTACAGTTTGTCGATCTGCTAATAATATAATGGGATTTCCATCTGGCGGTACCTGAACAGTCCCTAGAGCTACAGCCTCCGAAATCATTTCTAAAGGTGATTCCAACTGCAAATTTACCCCTGACAAACGATATCCCATTCTATCAGATTGAGCAGCAACCTGAAAAGGAGCATTCAGCAATTGACGTTTACTCTCTACAGTAAAGTATTCAAACTGGAGGCCTCGGGTCATTCGAATTGTAGTGAGGCGCAAATCCTGGGGAATTGGCGGTCTGCCTGCGTACCAGGATGATGGAACAAAGGATTCCGATAAATTTTTCCTTTTGAAATATTCCATCTGCTCTAGAGAAGCTCCGTGGAGTGACTTTACTGCCACCACATCTCCTCGCTGCAAGGCCCGTCCCTGAAAGCCTCCAATCCCAGCCCGTAAATACGTGCTTTTACTGCCCATCACTTCCAAGAGATCGTAGCCCCCTGCAATGGCTAAATAGGAGCGACAGCCTGACTTACAAACGCCAAACTGCAGGATACTGCCTGCTTTCACATAAACAGGCCTCCACATTGGAACTACTTTACCATTGATAGTAGGAGATAAGTTTCCGCCCGTAATAGCTAGCAGACTATCTTTTTCTATTTCAAGAGATGGCCCCAGCAAAGCCATTTCTAATGCTCCTTCGCCCTCTTGATTGCCCACTAAAATATTGGCGATGCGCAGGGAATAAGTGTCCATTGCCCCACTAACAATAACCCCATGTTTTTGATACCCATATCTCCCTAAATCCTGCATACTTGTCAAAAGACCCGGCTGAAGAACTTTTATACTCATATAGGTTCCCTCTTATATTCTTCATATTCTTGCTGGGAAATAGGATAAAAGCGTATCCGATCTCCTGCTTGGAGGAGACTGGGCGGATTTTCATTCGGACGAAAAAGTGCTAAAGGGGTACGACCAATCAATTGCCAGCCTCCTGGCGTTGGGATTGGATAAACACCGGTTTGCATACCTGCAATGCCTACAGACCCTGCTGAAATGGTCATGCGCGGTGACTGACGCCTTGGCGTAGAAATTTTTTCTGACATGCCGCCTAGATAAGGAAATCCTGGAGCAAAACCAACCATGTATACCAGATAATCGCCCATACTATGGATGTCGATCACCTCGTCCACAGTAAGTTTGTTATATTCTGCTACATATACTAAATCAGGTCCAAGTTCCCCGCCGTAGCAGACTGGTATTTCAACGATTCTCGATTCCTGACCCTCTCCAGTCCTAAGCTCTGCAACAATCTTCTGCAGGATTACAGAAATAATCCGATAAGAAGGCTCTTTTCTTAGTTCTACATGATCCTGGTGTAATTGCTTCACCATAAGAGAATCATAAAATACCGTAACACTGGAGAAGGCCGATACATATTCAATCATCCCCGGCAGGCAATGGCAATCAAGGTACTTTGTAAACGCTTTCACTTTTCGGTGTGTATCAGGATGTATTCCTCCGCCAAATTCAACTAAAACAGCCGATTCTCCTAGGGGAAGCATTGTTGCACTACATTCCATATTACTAGTTTTTGGATGCAAGTTTATCACCTCTATCTTTTGAAAGAACCTTTTTATTTTAGTACATCTTTAAAAAACACTATACTGCTCATCTAATACATCAGCAATAAACATATGCCCAGGAGCATGAGTAATCATCAGTTCCGGCTTCACTTCCATCGCTATGGCTTGGGGAGTAGCACCACATGCCCAGAAAACAGGTACCTCCCCTTCCCTAATCGTGACTCGGTCACCAAAATCAGGTTTATTAATATCTTTGATACCAATCCTTCCTGGATTGCCAATCTGAATAGGTGCTCCATGAACCGCGGGAAAGCGAGACGTAATCTGAACCGCGCGAACCACATCCTTCTCAGGAATCGGACGCATACTCACAACCATCGGTCCTTCGAAGCGACCTGCTTTTACGCAAGGGATATTGGTCTTATACATTGCCACATTACAATTTTCCTCAATATGACGAACAGGAATTCCATTATTCATTAAGGGATGCTCAAAGGTAAAACTGCACCCAATCAGAAAGGCAACCATATCGTCTTCCCAATATTTCATGATATCCGTTACTTCTTCCGTTAATTCTCCAGATCGATAGATCCGGTATTTGGGAATATCAGTTCTGATATCAGCCCCAGGTGCGATCAGCCTTGGAATCGGGGAACCTGGTTCTGTTACATCAAGAATCGGACAAGGTTTAGGATTGCGCTGACAAAATAAGAGGAACTCAAAAGCAAGATCCTTTTTTAAGATGGCTAAGTTTGCCTGGGTAAACCCCTTTGCCATCCCCGATGTTGGCTTTATCCACTCGTTGTTCCGAATTATGGCACGAATTTCTGCCGGACTCATGTTTGCAGTATCCTTCATTTTCTACACCCTCCCATTAACTCTCTAGATTATTGAAACATTTTAGGCAACGTATTGATCAAAGTGTACCCACTCATATAGGCCATCATTACAACTACCAAACCACCAAAAATGGTCATCCATAGAGGATGCTTATAATCGCCAACAATGCTTTTCCGATAGGCAGCAACCAAGATTGTAGCTAATGTGATAGGAAGAATAAGACCATTGAGCGATCCAACAAGAACCAAGATTTTAACAGGCTGTCCAACTAAAGAAAATACTAAGGTTGATACTAAGATAAATCCAATAATGATGCTTTTTTCATGTTTTTCAATACTTGTACTAAAGGTTTTAATAAAAGATACAGAGGTATAAGCAGCACCAATTACAGAGGTAATAGCAGCCGCCCACATAACTACACCAAATACTTTATAACCGATATTCCCGGCTGCCAATTTAAATACAGATGCAGGTGGATTTGCCGGATCAATCGCTAAACCATGGGATACAACACCAAGAGCTGCTAAAAATAATACCACGCGCATAATGGAAGTAATCAAAATACCTGAAACAGAGCTTTTAGTTACTTGCGGCAACGCTTTAACACCACGAATTCCTGCATCCAAGAGTCGATGCCCGCCGGCAAACGTAATATATCCACCAACAGTACCACCAACAAGTGTAATAATTGCAAACATATCAATCTGGTCGGGAACAAAACTTTTCATGATCGCTTCTCCTACAGGCGGTGCTGAAGAAATGGCAATATATACAGTAAGACCAATCATGACAAACCCAGCTATCTGAGTAACTCGATCCATTGCCTTACCTGCTTCTTTGATCAGAAAAATAGCGATCGCAACAGCGGCACTAATGATCGCACCAGTTACGGGTGTGACGCCAAACATAACATTCATACCAAGACCTGCGCCTCCAATATTACCAATATTGAAAGCAAGACCTCCCAATACAATCAGAAATGCTACCAGATAACCAAGCCCTGGGAAAACCATATTTGCAATATCTTGCCCGCGTTTTTCTGAAACGGCGATGATCCGCCATACATTCATTTGAGCGCCAATATCTAAGATGATAGACATCACAATCACGAAGCCAAAGCTTGCAGCTAATTTTTGAGTAAATACTGTGGTCTGCGTTAAAAAACCAGGACCAATCGCAGAAGTTGCCATCAAAAAAGCGGCGCCTAATAATAAGCTCAAATTGGATTGTGCCCCCACAGGTGATTGCTTCTCTGTATTTGTTATCTTTTTATTTGTTTCCATCTCTATTCCTCCTAATTTTCCCTTTATTTAAAACCGACTGCCTGAAGGTCAATTTGAGATTTTTCAAAAATTTCTCGAATCAGATGAGCAAATGCTAATGCATGAGAACCATCACCATGAATGCAGACCGTATCTGCTTTGATGAGAATATCCTGTCCTTGCAGTGACAATACTTTGCCTTCTTTGACCATACGTACAACTTGAGAAACGGCTTGTTCTTGGTCAGTAATCAAAGCTCCTGGCTGACTTCGCGGCGTCAAGGTTCCATCCACTTGATAAGTGCGATCAGCAAATACTTCATGAGCCGTTGTAAGACCGATTTTCTCCCCTGCTGCAACTAGTTCGCTGCCAGACAAACCAAATAAAATAAGCTCTGGATTGACCTTATATACAGCTTCTGCAATCGCCTCGGCAAGATCTTGCCGCTTTGCCGCCATGTTATAAAGGGCACCATGAGGTTTTACATGCTGCATTTTTCCGCCGGCTGCTTTCACAAATCCATAAAGTGCTCCGATTTGATAGACAACCATCTCATAGGCTTCTTGAGGAGATATATCCATGTTCCTCCTGCCAAAGCCTATGAGATCAGGCAGTCCTGGATGGGCACCAATCGCTACATCATTCTCCATTGCAAGCCTCACCGTACTAAACATCACACGAGGATCACCTGCATGAAAGCCACAAGCAATATTAGCCGATGTAAGAAAGGGCAGAATCAACTCATCTGTTCCCATGGTATAAACACCAAAACTTTCTCCTAAATCACAATTCAAATCCACTCGATGCATAGTAGCACCTCCTTCACTAAAATGACAAAAAAAGGCGCATCAAACAAAGAGTTACCTTTGTCTGAAGCGCCTTTGCTTCTTGTGTTCTATCGCTTGTCGTGAACTCACAATTAACTTGTGACTTATCATACCATTCCATAACTTCCATGTAAAATTGAAAAAAACAATAGGGCACTTCAATTTTATCGAAAGTGCCCTGGACTCTACGCTATCACTAGGAAATGAGAAGCCATACTCACTCCTTTTTGCATGCATGTGCAATATTTCTATAACTCTCCTGCTCTTTTTGCAAGGCTTCAATCGCCTCTTCTTCCGTACTGCATAGAAAACGAATGCAGTCACCCGGCTTGGTCTGGACCAACTTGGGCAAATCCCCTCGAATCACTGATCCTAACTTGGCAAATCCCCTTGTCGTTTGATGATCGGCCGTCATAATAAAAGGCATGCCATGAACAGGTACTTGAATGGCTCCTAACCACACAGCCTCGGATATAATATCAGCGTTACCAAGATGTTTGATCTTGGGACCTTTCAGCCGATACCCCGTCCTATCCGATTGCGTTGTCACCTTGTAGGAACTGCCGAAAAAAGTATCCAGGGCTGCTGATCCAAACATCGTATCCTGAGGCCCCAGAATCACTCGAAGCTGCACTTCATTAGCATACTGAGGAATATATCCATCTGACAGACTCCCAAGCTGAGTTTCACACTTCATATCCCGCCCCACATGCAGAACATCTCCCTGCCGCAGCACTCGTCCTTCATGGCCCCCAATCTTTACTGGGGTACAAGTTGAACGACTTCCTAAAACAATAGGAACCTCAAAACCTCCACGAACAGCCAAATACGTTCGATAACCGCTAGCAGCAGTATCAAAGCGAAGTATACCTCTTCTGGGAACGATAAAAGTTGACCAATTGGAAATAGGTATGTGATTTAAGAGACCTTGCATATCTCCGCCGCAAACTGCCACAATCTGCTTTTCATCGAACTTGAACGTTCCTCCTGTACCCGTCATTTCCAGCACAGCCGCATCAGGACGATTGCCTACCAACAAATTAGCCACTTGGCTGGCATATCGGTCCATCGCTCCGGAAATGGGCATACCATACGCCTGAAATCCCCAGCGGCCCTGATCTTGAATCGTAGTAAACAAACCAGGCTCTATCGTTGTAATCACAATCTTCACCTCCCATTACAGATAGTGTACTTTCAAAAAACGCAAAAACAGGCAACGGATGAGCATAACTATAAGCGTAGGTTAAGTAAAACGGCGAAGCGTTAGTTATGCTCATCTGTTGCCGTCCTAATGAGACTTTCCGCGAGGCTGCAGATAAGAAACCTCAGGTACATACGTCCCTCTTTCTACGGATCTGCGAATTGCAAAATACTCAGCAGTGGAAATCTCTTCAAAATGCAGATAATCTCCTACTGAAAATAAAAAGGGGTTATCACTTGTAAGATCAAAGGCTTTTATGGGAGTACGTCCAATCAGCCACCACTCTCCTGCACTTTCAATCGGATAAAATCCCGTTTGATTGCCGCCAATCCCCACAGATCCTCCTGGAATTCGCTCCCGGGACCTTTCCTGACGAGGTACTGCAATCTCGCTGGACATCCCCCCCAGATAAGGAAAACCAGGAATAAAACCCAACATATAGATCATATAGGGTTTGGAAGTGTGAATACAAATCACTTCCTGAGGCGACAAACCTGTATACCTTGATACATATTCCAAATCAGGTCCTAACACGCCTCCATAACAAACAGGAACATGCACTACTCTAGATGACAGCAAGTCCTCTACACCCTGATGCTCAATCCCTCCGAGCTTGTGAATTACCTGTCTAGACAGTTCCTGACGTGTAATCACTAAAGGATCAAAATAAATACTTACAGATCGATAGGTAGGAATTACCTCCATTACTCCATCAATAGGCTCGAAATGGAGCAATCTCGCCAATTGCTGAACCCGCAGATTGATTTCAGGCGCAATAACACTGCCAAATTCAATTACCAACCCATGTTCACCAGCAACCAGAATCCGAATCGAATGAATGTATTCAGTCATTCTCGGCTCAACTCCATTTCATGAAAATTTTATCCAATAAAACGAATCGAACCGCAAAGACACAAAGGGGGTTATTTCTATTTTGTACCTTTGTGGTTCATAAAATTTATATTTTCTCACCTACAAAGCTTTCTTTACTTATAAGAAAGAGAGCCATAAATGCATGCATTTATAGCTCCATCGCTATTTCGTTCACTAAATTATTAAATACTTTACCATAGGATCATTGGAAAAACAATACTTGTTGCACTATTTTAATAATCGTTCTTCAACCAGCCGGATAAAAGCTCGTATTCCATGAGACAGCCACTTATCCTTATGATAGGCCAAATACGCATTTGTCTCAAGCTCTACTCCCTGCCACGGCAGTTCGACCAATAAACCTGCTTTTATCTCTTGGGCTACAGCAGCTAAAGGCAATACCGTGATGCCTAAATTATTGATTACCATCTGCTTAATGGTCTGAATATGACAGATTTCCAAAATGGTTTTAGGCACAATTTCAGCCTTTGCCAAACCTTCTTCCAAAGCGGTTTGATAAGCGGTTCCCGACTCCATAAAAATCAGTCGCTGCTCCTCTAGATCTTTGATTTGCACTTTAGGATAAGCCGCAAGAGCATGATCTGGGGACGCTAGCATCCCCATTGGCTCATCCCATAAAAACGTACTGATCAAATCCATATCGGATGAATGTTTCTCATGAAAAAAAGCAAGATCCATCATATTTTTTCGCAGCAGATTTCGAAAGTCACTGCCTATGCCAAAATTCACTTTTAACTGAACATCTGGATATAGCAGTGTATATTCCTGCAGCAAATCCGTTAAATAATATACACATAATGACTCTGGCATGCCAATCACGATCGGTCCCTTGGGTATTTCGAAATGGTCAAACTCATTTTTAGCATCCTCGGCCAATTTAGTAATCTTTTCTGCATAATCATAGAGTCTTTCCCCATCTGTTGTCAGCATCAGCTGATGTCCGAATCGTTCAAAAAGAATCGTATTTAATTCTTTTTCCAACAGCTGGATATGAGTCGTTACACTCGATTGCGTATACCCTAAGTACTGAGCTGCTTGTGAGAAGTTCCCTAATTTCACTATGCTCATAAAAGTCTTTAGCTGCCGAAATTCCAAAACAACACTTCCTCTCACAAACTAACAGAAACGTACTATAACCAAAATTAAATAGGATCAACTTGAGCTTAATAGTATCGTAAAATACAAATAAAGTCTACCCAGTATGAAATCCGCATATTCTTGTTTTCCATTATATGTTATAGTAATCATAAGCTAAATTTTGGTCATTGGCTCATCGGATGTATATTCCATCAGCAGGGAAACAAGCTAATTGTGCCTGCAACAATAATGTAAAAGCACCTCTCTCCAATCAAGTTACCTTGGAAAGCGCTACCGTAGTAGACGCAAAAACTGCCGCTACCATCGATTGGATAGAAGAAGCCATTAAGACTGCTTCTCCCATAGCACCCTACTTCAAGGCAATCGTAAACAAATATCGTAAAACAGGTCATGATGGTATTCTGCGAGGAGCTCCCTGTCTAATCGCAGCCATCGCCCCAAAAAACTTTATGCCTCGGGGACGGGATAATACACATTTCTCTCTAGCCTACGCGGAATTATATGCACCGACACTCGAACTAGGAACCTGCTGGGCAGGATTTTTTGAAGCCTGTGCTTTATCCGGCTATCAACCTCTGCTCGACCTCCTGAAACTGCCAGAAGACATGAGTGTGACTGGCGGAATTATGGTAGGCTACCCTAAATATACATACAAACGGCTCGTTGATCGCAAACCGCTGCAGGTAATCTGGCAGTAATGATCCCTTTGGGCATGTATAAGGAGGATATATGTCATGGACAGTCCATAGCATATATCCTCCTTATACTTCCAGCGTAACGCAGCCATAGCACTAGACAACTTGGCAGATCCTGATGAACTGGTCCGGGAATACGAGCCAGCGAAATTTCTCTTTCTGTGCAGCAGGAAATTACAACAGCCCTATTATCGATATAAAGAAACGATTAATGACAAAATTATAATTTTTTTGATATTTCCAGGAAATAATCTCCATAATATGACGGATAGAGATAAAAACTATATAGTTTTTATATAAAATCCTCCTATTGATATGGTAAAAGCCATATCAATAGGAGGATTTACTTTGGACTATATTCCAAAAGATGTGACATGTATCTTCTTTAACAATAGTCTTAGAATTTGTAGCTCGCGCCGACTTCAAGACGACTTTCGTTTTCATAATGATCAGGCCTAAAGTTGCGATAGTTAAGGTTCAGGTCAACTGCTCTCGTTAATTCCAGATTTGCCCCAACTTGATATTCAACAAAATCGTCACTACCAATCACAGAAGCATAACCATTGAGTCTAGGAGCCAGTCCTTCACTTACGGATAATCCTATGTAGGTTGAACCAGAGCCAATATCCCGATGACCAAGAATGGCTCGAACACTGCTAAAGGGTAATTGATACTGCCCATAAAAATCATCCATTTCACTACCATGTTTCCGATCTACATTTTGATATCCAATTGTAAGATTACTGCCAATTTTGTGTTCTAAGTAAATTGTGTCAGTCAGCACGCCAACTGCAGTCTGTCCTCTGTCCAAATCGTTAATAGGAGCAGCAGCGCCCGTTCCTACACTTACTGATAGAAGTAAACCTACTCCCAATAATACTTTTTTCATGATGCAACCTCCTTCATCCTCTATACTTTTTAATTTTATACTTTTTAATTATAGTTTGTCAAATTATACTCTTTATTGTTACTTGGTAATAATTGCTATTCGTTGAATTATAGTATGGTCCCTATTGTTTGTCAATGCCACTTCTTTTTTCTATTCAAGCATACCAAACATCGGGCGGCTTGCTATTCCTGCTCAGAATGGGGCTCATTGAGATGCTCATCAATGTGAGCTTCCACAAGATCAAGGATATTGAACAGAGATATTCGCTGCTCCTCAGTCAGGCTTGCAAGCTCTTTCGAAACGTCGGTAGACAATTTTTCAAAATGTGCTTCCTTTTCATTATAAATCGTCATCCCCATAGCGGTTAATGATAAGAGTACTTCCTTCTCATTTTCCTGGGTTCTAGACTTCTTTACCAACTCTTTCTGAACTAATTTCTTAACCATCTTTGAAATAGCACCTTTGGTAGCGCCATATTTTAATGCTAATTCGGTGACTCTAATATTATCAAAATCCCCAATTAACGTCATAAGACCCAGTTCAGAAAAGCTCAGCTTGCCCACTGGTGCAATATCGCTGGCGTGTCTGCTCAGTTCTCCCATTTTAATCGTGAGGCGTTTTAACGTATTCAAGAATTCTTTCATATCATCTTTTTTCATATTCTTATTATTCACCAAATTTCAGATAAAATCAAGATATTATATAAACTCTTGACTTTATTGTTTCCACGTATTATAGTTTACTTGTGAAACAAAAATAAATGCAAACAAGGAGTGAACGCTATGTTAATCGATTTAACTCTTCCCATTGATGAACAAGACAAGAACAATCCTTTTTTTAACCAGAAAGATGGAATCAACGTAGCCCGTTTAGGACATTTAGGCACCCATCTCGATATTATGAACGTACCGAATCTAGATATAAACAGATTTATTGGGCCAGCTAAAGTAGTCCATGTCGAAAATATCTTCAGTCGTGAAATTGAACCTGCCGATTTTGAAAATAAGGTGGATATTCAAAAAGGTGATTTTATTATCTTTAAAACCGACTGGCTGCCAACATATTATGAAACAGATTTTTATGTCACAGGTCATCCTGAGGCAGGTCATCCTGAGCTGTCTGATAAAACCCTGGAATATTTAATCCAAAAAGAAGTTAATTTTATTGGCATTGATGCTGCAGGAGTAAAGAGAAAAGAAGGTCACCCAAAAGCAGATATGTACTGCGCAGACCACGATGTTTTCGTCATTGAAAATATCATCAACCTCAATCAATTAAAGCAAGATACCTTCAAGTTCTATTGCTTCCCCCTTCCCTTAAAGAATTCCAGCGGCCTGCCCGTTCGCCTAATCGCAGAAATACAGTAAATCCAATTTAGGAAAATGCTTCCAAACAATCGAACCACAAAGGCGCAAAGTACACAAAGGGTTATATGAATAAACCTTTTGTTGAATTCCTAATGCTTATTTCTCCTCGCATGTAGTATTTGCAATCTTCTCGATCTGCTCCCATGTCCATCGACAAGAACTTGATTCTTTAGTCAGTGTAAGCTCTTTTTCTGCCCGAGTCGCTGCGGTATAGAGCCAGCGGGGATTACTCCTAAACGCATCTTGATGGACAAAGACTTTTTCCCATTGACTGCCTTGGCTTTTGTGGGCAGTGATGACGTAGCCATAAGTTGCGATGGACACCTCTTTGGACAGTTCAAATTTGTAGGTAATAGGGTTTTTATTGTACCAGTCATCAGGAAAATGCTGATTGACCTCCAGAAATTGCGCATGGTAAACAGAAGACTTCTCTATGGCCGGTAGGAGAAGAATCTTGTGATTATAGTTCATAATGAGATAAGCCCGAACAAAGCTGGGAGAATCTTTGGAAGTCCCTTTGATGGGAAGAACCTTCTCTGTAATGATGGTGACTTGCTCCAAAGTCATTTTATCGCCATTGACGAAATAGGTGCCATTGCCGATAAAGAGGATTCGATCCCCCTCTTGGGGTTCATCCGTTATCTCTTTGCCGAATTTCACCTCACGGGCTTTTTGATTGAGGATAAGCCTTGCCTTGTTGGTGCCAATGATGAAGATGCTGTTTTCATTATGAATGACGGACTGGAGAAAAGCTCTGGCAGTAGCTTGCTTTCCTAATATCTGTACTTCTCCTCGGGACGCATTGGGAATGATGACTTGCTTTAGATTTCTGAGGCAGGTTGCGTAAAGCAGAATTTCACTGCCGGCTCCCTGCCGTTTGACTTCGGTGAGTTCAAAATTTTGGTTGCGCAATATCTCCGGATCATCGCCCACGGGTTCTAGTTGGAAGCTGTCCCCGAAGAAGATGACCTTTGCATGGGCAGACTGGGCCTCCTTGATGAGATCGGCGTAGACGGTTTTACTGATCATGGAGGATTCGTCAACGAGAATGACATGGTAAGCTTTAAACTTGACACTGGCTATCCATTCACCAGTATCAGCATCAGGAGAACCATACAAGGTGGAGTGAAGGGTTTTAAAAAGAACCTTGATTTCGCCGAATTTGTCCTTTAGTACCTTGACGGCTTGGTTGGTGGGGGCTGTAATGATGCACTCTTTGCCTAGAGCCAGTCCATATTTGACGATGTTTTCAGCGATGGTCGTTTTGCCAGTCCCGGCATAACCGGAAAGGATATATACCGATTCCTGACTGCTGCATAAGAAGGAAGCGATTTCCTTGAGGGCTGTTTCTTGATGAGCCGTATAGGTTATAGGATGTTTGCGAAGATCGAGAATATCAACCTGTGGTATGCTTGGTGGGGTGATTTCTTCCTTGCCTCGTTCTTCCCTTTCAATAGCAGGTTTTGCACTGGCTCTTTTTTGCGGTTTCGGTTCAGAATGAAATGGCAGTGAAATGAGTTCAATCTGCTTCATATCGGCCTCCTTCCAGACGTTCCCCTTAGAATGAGGGCAACTCTTAATCAAAAATGATGATCGATCATCTGCTGTGCTTTGTCTAAAAACACACTGACTGCTTCTAATTCTTTTGCGCTCAAGCCCTCCAAATGCGCAAAAATATAATCGTCTTTCTCCAAGTGAAATGCGTTATGAGCCTGATATGCGGCCTCTCCCCGCTCTGTCAGGTAGACTTGAACACGCTTCTTATCTAAAGGATCTATTACTTTGCGCACATAGCCGCTCTTTTCGATCTTCAAAACACTTTTCGAAACAACTGCCCGGGTAACACCAAAATATCGTGCTATTTCAGAAATAAACATGCCTGGATGATCGCCGATCGCCCTAATCATGTGAATCTCACCTCGATATAGAACGATACCATCACCAAAATCCAGCTGTTTCATTTTGCTGTTAGCAATTGTTTCAATCAACCGCATAAACTTACTCATCGTTGCATAAGATTTTTTCTTCATGACCTTATTGTATCGAAATTCTGTAAGTATAACAACTGTTACCGCTGCCAAATTATAGAAAAGATCATGATCTATATCATAACATCTCGTTGACAAACGTATTATTATTTGCTACGATGAGAATGAATCTCATACTGTTGAGATAGGTGCCCTCAGGGGCTTAATAGGGAAGTCCGGTGAAATACCGGCGCGGTCCTGCCACTGTAATGGGGAGCAAACCCGAAAAGTACCACTGGAGCGCAAGTCTTTATTTCATTTTGTCCCGGCTTAGTAGAAGCTGTTTTTTTTAACCAATTTGTATGCCAGGCATACAAACAAAATTTGAAAGAGGTGTTTATGATGGAATATCCTACCCATAGTCCCAGAAAATTTCTTGGAATGCTGCAGCAATATAGAGAAACACAGCTCCTATTCGCTGGCATTTCCCTTAAGGTATTTGATTACCTAAAACACGATACGTCGGCAGAAAAAATCGCGTCGATGACCGGATATGATGAAAGAAACCTTACACTCTTTCTGAACAGTCTGGCAGCAATCGGTCTACTCGAAAAAAACAATCACCAATTCCGAAATACACCAGAAACAGAGTTATTCCTCAGTCAAAACAGCCCTTACTATTTAGGGGAATATCTGACCTTCTGGAACAAGATGACAGGACTCGACCAAGTGGAAGAACTGGTTCGCCTCGGACCCGATCCAGCCATTCAAGAACAGAATCAAGGCAAAGAGCTATTTGATTTTCGCAAGCTGGCACGCTTAACAGCAGTAGAGGCCCGTACAGGCCGCGTTCAGTCATTTTTGCGCGCTGCCGCACAATTCGTAGAGCCCACTGCCCCCCTTCGGATTTTGGATCTTGGCGGAGGCTCAGGAATGATGGCTATCGAATTTGTCCGCCAGTTCCCTTTGGCTTCAGGCGTCATTTTTGAACAGCCCGGAGTGGCCGATGTTCCTGAAGAGTGTGTGGCAGAAGGGCATCTGGAGCACCGCCTATCCATCATGCGCGGTGACTTTATGACAGATCCCATCGGTGGCAATTACGACCTGATTATCGCGTCGGGAATCTTAGATTTTGCCAATGCAAATCTAAAAGAGCTGACCGCGAAAATAGCACAGGCTCTCACCCCTTCAGGCTATCTTTATCTGGTCAGTCATAGAGTAAGCGACGACTATATATCGCCAAAAGAATCCATTGTCGGCTGGCTGTCGAGTCATCTTGCAGGCCTTGACATCTTACAAACCAGATCGAACATTGAGCTCGCCCTTACAAGTGCAGGTTTTCGGAAAACGGAAATCAAACCATTGGATGGTGCTATCCAAAATCTAATGGGCGAATTTTATACGCTAGCCAAGTAGAGAATTTTTACATGCATCAGAAAGTTGTGCGAATGGCTCTACTTTTAGCCTTAATGATTGTACTGCAGTCTCTTCGACTCCTTGTTCCGGTACCGCCTTTTATATCCATGTTTGTGGTTGGCAGCGCCATCAACGCATGCCTCCTGATAGCATTGGAAATCACAGGCCCAAAAGCAGCCCTCGGAATGGCTGTTCTCGCTCCCATTGTAGCGTTCTTTCAGCAAGCCTTACCCTTACCCATCTTTATTCTGCCAGTGGCTTTCACCAATATGGCATATGTACTGATTTACCATATGACCTTATTTTACAATCGCTGGCTGGCGATCACCCTTTCTTCCATCGGCAGAATGCTGATTCTTTATTTCTCAAGCTCATGGGCTTTTTCCATCGTTGCTCTTCCAGAGAAGCAGGCTACTATATTGAAAGCCCTCATGAGCTGGCCGCAGCTAGTCACCGGAATCATTGGAGGAATCCTTTGTACGTTCCTGCTAAAACGATTATCGAATATTATCAATAAGTAGATCCTGGAGAATAACAAATGAAGAAGAAGTTCTGCATAGTGATTGCCTGCAGGACTTCTTCCTTTTATCATGAGGGGTATACTCTCTCTACATTGTACAGTCTATTCCTACACACCCGAATAGGCGGAAAATCCGCCATCCACAGGAATCACAGCTCCATTGACAAACCCGGAAGCGGGTTCACTGAGCAGCCACAATAAGGTTCCAATCAATTCTTGCGGTTCACCAAACCGTCCCATAGGCGTTTGAGAAATCACCTTCTGGGCCCGCTCGGTTAACGTACCATCCTCACGCTGCAAGAGTCCTTTCGTTTGCTCTGTTAAGAAGAATTCGGGGGCAATGGCATTGACCCGTATGCCCACCTTCGACATATGGACTGCCAGCCATTGGGTGAAATTGCTGACTGCGGCTTTGGCCCCGCTGTAGGCAGGGATCTTGGTTAAGGGAGTATAGGCATTCATGGAAGAAATGTTGATGACAATGCCCTGCTTGCGTGCCACCATATCCCGGGTAAAAACTTGCGTGGGCAGCAGGGTTCCTAAGAAATTCAGGTTAAAGACGAACTCTACCCCCTCCCGTTCCAGATCGAAAAAGGTTTGAATGTTCTCCTGCTTCTCCACATCCTCAAGGTACAAATATTCTTTCGTTGTTGTCCCTGCGGGATGATTGCCTCCTGCTCCATTCAACAAGATATCACAAGGCCCTAATTCCTTATGAATTTTGACAAGAGCCGTTGTCAGGCTGTCTTTAACCAGTACATTAGCCTCTACGGCGATGGCCACACCTCCTTCTCGGCAAATCTGTGCTGCTACCTCTTCGGCACTGGTACGATTGAGATCCACAATCGCTACTTTTGCCCCGCATTGGGCAATAGCCTTGGCAAAGGCACTCCCCAGCACACCGCCGCCTCCCGTGATAACGGCTACTTTACTCGTTAGATTAATCGTAAATGGCAACTTCATCGTTCATCCATCCTTTCTTTCCGTTCGATCGTTCTTTCTGTTCCATCGTCTTTCCTGTATACCAGTCCATTACGAGATCACGTAATGGATCAACAGTACGCCAGCCAGCCCCATAAAGGAAATGGCGGTCTCCATCACGCACCAGGATCGTATGGTCTCTTTTACGGAAAGATTGAAGAATTCCTTAAACATCCAAAATCCCGGGTCATTGGGCGGTCCTGCCATGACACTGCCTGCCCCGGTAGCCAGAACCATGAGTTCGGGACTGACACCTGTTGCTGCAATGAGGGGCAGTACCATGCCCCCTGTGGTTAAGGCAGCTACCGTTGCCGATCCTACGGCAAGACGAAGAACAGCGGCAATCATCCATGCCAGTACTAAGGGGGAAAGCTGGGAACCTGCCATTAAAGAGGCAATGTATTTTCCCACGCCGCTGTCAATGAGCACCTGCTTAAAGGCACCGCCGCCACCCACGACTAAGAGAATCATGGCAATGGTCATAGCCGACTGCTGCACCGACTCCATCATGTCTGCCATGGTCTTTCCCCGTTTGATACCAAAGGTATAAAAGGCAACGAGAACGGCAATGAGTAAGGCCATATCCGCATTGCCCACAAAGGCAAAGAACTGGGTGATATACGATTCCTTGGGAAGAGTTAATTTGGTAAGAGAAGCTGCCGCCATTAAGAATACGGGGATCAAGGTGGTAAACAGACTGGAGGCGAAACTTGGCATGTCCTCTTCCTTAAAGGACTGATGGCTATGCAGTCCTTGTGGTACAGCAGGATTGAGATCCTTCATGGTTTCATAGAAGAAGGGTCCTGCTACAATGATCGTCGGGATGGCAATGAGAAAGCCATAAATTAGCGTGAGTCCAATATCGGCATTAAAGATGACCGCAATGGCCGTAGGCCCTGGATGGGGCGGCAAGAACCAATGGGTAACGGATAAGGCGGCTGCCATGGGTACGCCCACTTCCAGTAAGGGCACTCCTGCCGATAGGGCAATGGTAAAGACCAAGGGTATGAGAAGGACAAAGCCTACTTCATAGAATAAGGCAATGCCGACAATGAAGCCTGTTAAACAGACTGCCCATTTCACATATTTCCTGCCAAACCGATCAATGAGGTGCATGGCAATGCGCTGGGCTCCTCCACTGTCTACCATGAGTTTTCCCAGCATGGAGCCAAAACTAATGACTAAGGCTAAATGCCCTAAGGTTCCTCCCACACCGCTTTCAATGGAATCTACCACTTTTAAAAGGGGCAGTCCTTCTGCTAAGCCTACACCTAAGGAAACTAGGATTAGGGATAGGAAGCTGTTGAGCTTCACACCGATAATGAGGATAAATAGGAGGACAATGCCTAAGGCTAAGATGACTAACGGCATGATCTCCCTCCTTCGATGGACTGGTTCCAGGGAATCTCCTCGATGACCGTCCCGGCCTCATTACTATCGGCAATAAAGCTTATGATTTCTTCGGCGGTAGCCATGGCATCCGAGCAGCTATGACTGGATACCACTCGTGCTGCTGAGGCTGTAGCAAATTCCAGAGAAGTGGGCATTTGCCATCCTTCTAAGATGCCATAGAGAAAGGCAGAAGCATAGGCATCTCCGCCCCCAAAGGATTTTAAGAGTTTTACGGAGAAGGAGCCTACTTTATAGGCTTTGCGATCACTGCTATAGGCAAGGGAACCTTTCTTGCCATGTTTGATAATGACAATCTGATTCCCATGGAAAAGATAGTTGTCTGCCAGGCAGTAGTCGGGGATGTCATTGCCCTTATCCAGCATTTCCATGAGTTCAAATTCTTCCCGGGAACCCATGAGGATATCACTGCGCTGTCCTGCTAAGGAGTAATATACGGCGATCTCTGCTTTGGACTTCCAGGTGTAGTTTCGGTAGTCTATGTCAAAGATGATCTTGGTATCGTGCTTCTTTGCATAGGTCATAGCTAAAAAGCAGGCTTCTCTGGAAGGACTGGCGGCTAATGCAGTTCCAGAGATTAAGAGGAATTTAGCACGCTTGATATAGTCTTCGGAAATATCTACAGGGGCTAAGGCAAGGTCTGCAACGCCTTCCCGGTACATGAGAATCTGACTTTCTGTGGGACTGGAGATTTCCGTAAAGGTCAAACCTAAGACTTCTCCGTCTGAGGATGGGGTAACATGGGATACATCAATTCCTTTTTCCATAAAGTAATCGGCAACGTACTTGCCAAAAGCATCATTAGACACTTTGCCGATAAAGCCGACCTTCTTGCCAAGACGGGCTAAACCAACGGCAATATTGGCAGGGGAACCGCCTACATATTTGGTAAAGGTATTGACCTTATCTAAGGTGCGATGAATCTCGTTAGGATTTAAATCAATGGCAATGCGGCCTACGGCAATGACGTCAACGTCTTTCTCAGGGGCAAAACTGAACTTTTTCATGATCATAACCTCCTATGATTTTTAATTTTTTTAAGAAAATCGTATGAAAATACAAATAATTAAGGACATACGGTTTTGATGGATTCCTATAGCACCGCAATCACTTTCACAAACTTGTCAGGAAAGGCAGCCATGTTCATGACGGCATCGGGAATTTCGTCAAAGGATACCACACGGCTAATGATCTTGCGTACCTGTACTTGCTTGTTTTGCAGTAAGGCAATGGCTTCGGGAAATTCATTGGCACTGGTGCGGGAACCGACGATATCCAGTTCTTTCTTGGTAATTACAGCCGTAGGGAGCGGCGTTTCTCCATTGGGCCAGCCCACTAAAGCAATGCGTCCTGCGGCAGATACATAGTCAAACATGCCATGAATGGCTCCTTTAGCTCCCGAGGCTTCAATGACCACTTCTGCCATACGTCCCTTAGTAATGGCAGAAAGGTCTTGAATGACCTTCCCCTGTGCGGGATGCAGGGCATGGGGTATGCCAATATCTTTAGCCAGCTCTAACCGTTTTTCTTCCACATCGACTACAATGGGAACCGCTCCATAGACCATGGCGACTTGAGCAGCTAATAGCCCAATGGCTCCCGCCCCGATGATGAGAACATGCTCCCCTTCCTTGACTCTAGACCGATGATTGGCATGGAGGGCAATGGTCAAGGGCTCAATCATGGCCACCTCCTGCCATTCCATTTCACGAGGTACCAGATGCACCAAGTTCAAAGGATGGGTCACATACTCCGCCATGCCTCCATCCGTTTGCACGCCTAAGACTTTTAACTCTTCGCAGCAGTTGGTTCTGCCAATGCTGCAAGGGTAGCACTGGTAGCAAGGCAGATAGGGTTCTAGGACGACTCGGTCCCCTACGATAATGCCCTTGCTGTTATCTGAAATGGACACCACTTCCCCGCCGATTTCATGACCGATGATTCGTGGATAGCTTACGGTGGGGTTGACGCCCCGATAGGCACCAATGTCTGATCCGCAGATGCCAAGGGCACGGACTTTGATGAGAACTTCGCTGTCATTTTTGCGTTCTGGCATGGGGATGTTTTTGATACCGATTTTGAGAGGTGAATCGAGGGTTATGACTTTCATGGTTTTGTCTCTCCTTTTGCTATAAGATTTCGATGGTATGTACCGGGACTAAATGTAAATCTTCTTTTTGAGATAAAATGCAGAATTTTACAAATATTACTGGTATAATCTAGGTAGTGGGATTTAAAGGACTACTTTTTTACTACTTGTAACTGGAAGGACTTCTGATTGTTACTTTCTTTTTTTGGCATGATTGATTGGTAGAGAACAAATTATCACCTCCCTTACTGATTCTCTTTTGAGAGAAATATAAATTAGACATTTCGTCTAATTTGTTAGTAAAAAAAAGTTCCTCAACAGTTTCTCCTAGAAGATCGACTATCTTCTGAGCGTTTTTTAATGAAGGATCACGTGTACCCGCCTCCCATTTATACCAGGTAGACGGCGATACTTTAACCATTTCGGCTATTTCTTCAACAGAAAACTTTTTTATTATTCTTGCTTTCTCCAATGCTTTTCTCATTTAATCACCTCACAAAATTAGCCATAACGTCTAATTAATTTTCATTATAGTAGACGTTATGGCTAATGTCAATCTTTAATTATCCATTTTGTATAATATTATATATATTTCTTGGACATATAGTATAATTTATATTGGTGGTGATATTATGGCTGTTAACAAAATCGCCTTTGGTAGCAAAATCATTGAACTTAGAGAATCAAAGGGATTAACACGTTATGAATTAGCTAATATATTAAAAATAGAATATCCATCATTATCAAAGTACGAAACCGATGCCAGGACGCCAAGTCCTGAGCTCATAAAAAAAATGGCTGAGTACTTCGAAGTCTCTATAGATTTCTTTTATAACCATTTAACGCCTAAAGCTGAAGGAAATCCAAAGGACTTACAAAAAATTCTTGCACAGCATGGACTAACGTTTGAGGGCTCTCCCCTTACGGATGAAGATAAACAAGCCATACTTGACATAGTCGAACTTAAAATATATAAGCGTGCTAAAGAACTTACAAATCGAAAAACTAAGGAGAGTTAGATAGACTGTCTCTCTCAAGGAACTTTAACTCTTTCCCCTAAACTTTTAAACTTCTTTATCTCTTAAATGAGATCGTAAAATAAGCAGGAGAAATCGAAAAATGATTTCTCCTGCTTATTTTATCTTTAATATTCGAACACTATTTTCATAGAACAATTAACGAAATTATTCAAACTCTCGACCCACGGCTTGGGAATGCGGGAACTGGGTTTTGTATAAAAGGTATGAAAAGAAAATACTTGATGCAAAGGATATTTTTAACCTTTATTCTTACGTTGTCTATATTCATTAAGTTCTTTCATCTCTTCTGCTTTAATTTTATCAAATTCCATCTCAAGCATTCTGTCTGGTATTTTGTGTTCATCTAAAAAGGCCTGATGCAATAAACTCCAATATTTTAACCGAATATTTCTAAGCTCTGGATCTTTTATTCTGCTTAGTTCTTCATTATTAAGAATTTCTTTAAATTGTTCTTCTTTACCCAAATAATCATTATTGCTCATAGTTGTCCTCCTCATTTAACCATTCTCAATATTTCTCTTAAAAATTAAAATGAGTATGTAGTTATCTGTTCATATTTTATAACCTTTACTTTAGTTACAAGGTCTTCCCCTCGAAACTATGCAACAGAAAGCATATATTCATATTTCTAGCTATACTGGCGAGTGCCTTAATGATGCATCAAGAATAACTACCCGAATATTGCTCCCACCCTCTGATAACTTTATGGCTTGAGAGTTAAGTACCGTAGTGAGACTTTCTAGATCATGATGAAAAGCTTTACGTCGCCGCGAATCTTTTTTATCCCATTGTGGGCAATTAAACCAACCGACTAAATAAAGTCCATGCTTGCAATCATTGTCCCTAAGATACTTTCCGAGTAGCTGAGTCTCCATTGCCGTTGTAAGTTCATCATGCCAACAGCCCTTCGCCTCCACGATGACTTTTAGCACATCATGCGAATTAGTACTTGATATGGCGTCTATATGAATATCGGTGCGTTCTCCTTCCACGCCGCTACGGTTAGAGCGAATTTCTACCTCCCGGTTAAGAATAATACCCCGATTGGCAAGTTCATCCCTCAATTGCGATACGATGAAGTCCGAGAAGTCATTCTCCCACTTCGGTCGCTTTACAACTTGATCCCAAAGAAAGGGGGCTAGTGGTGTCTCACCTTGTAATTTTGATTGAATTCGCTGGAGTGCTTCTGTTACGACACCTAGTAGCTGATCTCCATCTTTGACCAGTCGTGAATTGCTATTCTGAACCAGAGATAGAACCTCTTGAGGACTAGGTGGAATCCATGCCTTTTCCACACGAATTTTTTTCGCTTTTTCTAGAGAGGAGGCTAACCAATCCAATTCTGGCAACTCGCGCAAAATTCGTTCAATCGCTTCACAGGATAGATCATTTCCCCGTAATTTAAGAGTCTCAAGAACACCGTCGCGAAAATGAATCATCTGATCTCTAGCTGTTGGATTGAACACTCCATCATGATATGGATCTTCTTTATGGGGAAAATTCGTTGCCAGCCATACGTAAAGGTCAGCTAACTGCATTTCTGATAATTTATCTGTAAATGATTTTTTATACTCAAAATATCCAGCTACTTGAAGCATAAAAGTTTTCCCAAATGCTACATCAGACTTTATTTTTGTCCAGATAAACTCCCATTCACTAACAGGAGAGTGAAATAATAGAGCGGAAGCTGCAATTAATGCTGCTTTATCCTTATTTAAACTGCAAACTAGCTTCCTTGAATACAACAATGCCTTATCAAATCTTAAGTCAATTAACTTACATAACAGGCTCGATAAAGTATTAGTTGTAATTGCCTTTCCTTTCGCTTTTTTAAGTAAAAAAGAGCATAGAGCTTTATCGTAACAAAGATCAAACTTATCTAGGAAATCAAGATTTCCGCCCTGCTTATTTTCATTATTAATATATCTTCCTAAACATTTACAGACTTCTTGCGGCACCTTATTATAAACGCTTTGAATAAGTTGTTGGTGCATTGGCATGTTATCGCGATCCGCCCATATCGGATACTGGACAATGATCGTCGCCCACTTCTCCCAGATAGTTAACGTTAATAGATCATACATTTTTACAGAATGGATTTTCAGATAAAACAGGGCTTTATATGCCGCACTATCAGTTTGATAAAAGGTCCTAGGATCATTGCTTGCTTTGGGCTTTTGCGTCAAAAGATATGATTCTGCAAAGCCTGCAAACTTCTCTTTAGTCGGTTCATCTAGCAAAGCCCATCCTGGTAAAGTGGTAATGTCAGTAGCATGTGCATCTGCGTGGCTACCATCCGGCCTAAAAGCCATCTTATGGATTAATGTCCACCAAGCATCATTTTCACCTTGCTCAAGTCGATCTAACTGTTCTTTAATAAGTTTATCTACCTTTAATTTAGAAGCATTTGCTTCTGCCTTCTTTCTCTTTTCATATTTCTTCTCTAATTCATAATGCTCTCTCCCTATCCGCGCTTGATCAGAAGCCAAATCTACCGCCTCAAAGCTCATCGTAAAAATATTCGCAAGACTCGGTGTGGTTTTGTAGATATTATAGATTTTATCCGTTATGTCACGCGAACTTCCTGACCAGTTCCAAACCCAGTTAAGAAGATGTGCCCATAAACGTTGCTGCCCTATTGGTTCGTCAGTCGTTTGATTAATTTTGATAAACAACCATTCGATATCGTCAATAGAAACCAGTGGGGGGCGGGACATAATTAATTCATAGCCGTTGTCTTTTTCAGGATCAAGCATAACCACTAATTTTTCTACAAGTAGCCGGCGTTTCGTATCATCTTCTGCATTAAACTTAAAGGTGTTGTCCCTATACCTGTCCCCTATGATATCCTCATGTGCTCTGGTCCTCCTTAATACAACTTTCGCAAAAAGCTCAAGAACTCCGGGAATTTCTATGTTTGCCCAGGCATAGAGCAATATATTGTCTGGCAACTGCTCAAAACGTGGGGCCAAATGCCGCCGGCGTTCTTCAGGTTGTTCGAGAACCCACTGTAATGCTATCGGTAGATCACTGGGGTTGAGACCTGGAACTAATTTTTCAGAAAGAAATGCTGTATAACCACCTGCATAATTAGACCGTTTCGGTGGAGTTAGAACGCTGAAAAGTTCTTCTGCAGTCAAATGCTCTGGCCAAGTTGCGGTTAGAGCATAACCTCTTAGTTGGTCGATTCTATCTATGATACTATCACAGATCAACGGTTTTAATCGTGCTCGGTCATCGGATTTAGCAATTCGAGAAACTACAAATGCCGCCATCGCCCTAATATTTACAGACTCATCACAATTAAGTGCAATATCCACCAATAGAGTTCCTAACTCTTGTACGTGGCAGGCTTCTGTGATAAACATTGCTTCAATTCTTGCATTCTCATTCGCAGAACGATTTGTGATATAAGGTCGAATCTGATCGACTAAAGCGGCATGTTTCAATCGATCATAGCGAAAATTGGTTCTCATGCCAAAGTCTACAGCATTCGAAGCTGCGATACAAGACAGGTATAACTCGGTCAAGGCAAACTTCTGAGATTCTGTAGTAGCGGTAATATCACCTAATAATAATATTTCTGGTTCATTTTTCATTATGATTTCGAATATCCTGCGGTTCATCACCGCTATCCAAGCGGCAACAGAATAGAGCTTTGGAATTAATCTACCTTCAGGTCGAGCTATCAAACTTAGAATTCTATTTTCGTCAACAGAATGACGAAGCAAATAGTCCGCAGCTAAAAACTCCCCATATGTTTGGTGAGACCATCCCATCTGATTTTGTCCACGCGCAGAAAAAAGACCTGTCGCAAGAGTTTCCATGACAGAACGTTGATCAACTAATATAGGTTGGCCATCAAGTTCATCAAAACCAAATATTGTTTCTATGGACATAGCACCATCGGGCATATTTCCATCGTCAGGCAGTGTCCACAGGGTAGAATTATTGCTGAACATAAGAGTTGCAGCCGTTCTTCCAGCAATAACCATTTTTTGTTGGCTCGGGAGTTGACCGGCTGTTTTTTTACCGCGTCTTAGTTCATTAACCTCATCACATAATTTTAGGCTTCCTTGTTGGTACATCTCTACCTGATTCTTAGGTAATTCTCCAGTTCTTTTGAAACGATGAATAAGAGTCAGTAAAGTAATCGGACGAGCAGCGAAAGCTGTAATCCCTGTAGCAAATATTCCCTCCATAAATGTTTTAACATCAAGGCCTTCATCTGTAGCTGCCCGCATAACATCTTGACGACGAAGCGGCATTAATTCTAGAATTTTCACAGTATCCTTCGGGTAAAGGGTTAATAGACCTTGTTCTAATACCGCTGGCCAATAGCCTGTCCGACAAACAATCCTTAAGAAGAGACGTTCGAGTGGTAGTGAACTGAATTCATCTAACAAAAAACTTGTTAATGCCTCGGCTCGAATTAGGCATTCATCAAAACTTTCCAGTGTCAGATTGAGTATGCTATCCCCGCCAGCGCGCCACGTCTTGAATTCATTGCTTTGAAAAACATTTCTTTCGAACCGCTCAACGCTATCATAACTGCTCAGGTTTATAATCAGACTTTGAACATCCTTCCGACCTACTGCACTAATGAGTTCCTCATTCCGTTTGACCTCAGACGATTTTCCGAGTCCCGGTTCACCTAATAATATTAGGCATGGATGTGAACCAAACTCTTCAATACGTTTTACATCAGGATTTAAAATTGTACCCCACTTGCCATCTGGATTTTGAAGGAAACCATTATCAAAATTCACGCTGCCTTCTCGCGGACACCAAAAGCGTTGCCATTCATATTTCAAAGAGGGCATATGAGTTCACGTCCTCTCACACTAATACTTGTTAAAAGTTAGATTCGCAGTTGATGGGACATGGGGACAGATGGGACATGGGGACAGGTTCCTTGTCCCACTAACTGCTATCAACCACACTTCTAAATATTCCTATTATCCTTGCTAACTTCTTATTAAAACACTCTTATATATCTTTCATCTTTCTATCACATTATCTTATCTCTTTGCCTTCTTTAAAATCTTTACAAGATCTATCCTATCCCTTATTCTCGCCAATGCTGTGGCTGATTAAGTACGTCAGAACACTGAACCCTGCCTCTAACACTGCCTATTACTCCAGAGCGTAGTTCTTGAACCATCCATGCATCAGCATGTTCATCTGGAATGGGATAAGGAGCATCAAATCCATGTTTTCCCGCCACACAAAAGCCATGTTTTGGATAATATGTAGGATGACCAAGAACAAAAACTAATTCTACCCCTGCTGTTAACAATTTCGTTAATCCGTATTTTATTAATTTACCACCAATTCCTCTGCATTGAAAATCCGGATGAATTGCAAGAGGTGCCAGTATAACTGTTGAAACCGCCTGATCCGGATTAGTAAGTTTTGCCTTAGAAAAAATAACATGGCCAACAATACTATTAGTTACTGTTGCAACAATGGATAGCAGAGGTAAGGCTGTAGAATCTACTAATAGATCATTAACGAGATGAGCAATTTCCTCTCCTTTTCTTCCACCAAAAGCAGCGGCATGAACAGCTAGAATTTGTTCTAAATCTTGTTCGTGTGAAATTCTCAATTCCATTTTTCTTCTCCTCCTATGTAACTTGTTTCTAGTATTATTTGAAAAATATAGCCTAAAATGGGACACGAGACCAGCTAACTAAAGTCAAGGCCTCACTAGAAAAAAATGATCACTTCAAAAATCGCAATAGTTTATTCATAACAGCGCCCAACGATTGTTTCCTGGTTTTAGTCTGT
>NZ_JAJHJB010000031.1:0-60937 GCF_020819555.1 Pelosinus baikalensis | reverse complement strand
CTTTCCAGACGGGAGTCCCACCCGCTATACACCATGCGCTTCTTGGCGCACGGGACGTTCCTTTCTGTCACATTTTTGCTAAATGAAGCAAAGGGACGGTTCATTCGCTTCCTTAAAGGTGCTATACCTTAAAAATATAAGAAGCAATAGAACCGTCCCACTGATTCTTCGAACCGTCCCACTGATTATTCCTAATCAGCACATTAACCCTTACAAACCAAGTTGCTATACAAGATAAACGCTCAAACCGGGGTCTGAGCGAACATAAAACACACATATGAAATTACCTACAGGTAGACACAAATTACATTATTCTAATTCGTCATTTTTAAAGTAACGTTATCATTTTGTTTACAGCTTCTACACTTTCTACATCCCGTGCGTAGCCAATCATATTTCCGATACTAAGATCTTGGCTAGCTCGTGTGCGAAACTCAGTAAGCCAATTTTTAATATTTGATCCCATATCAGTAATTCCGCCAGGTCCAAGAGGACGTTGCAACAAAAGGCTTTCATGACTTGTTAATTTACCTTCTTTAGCTAACGCTCTAACTGTAGAACAAAATTCTTCATAACTGCAATTTTGCGGATCATATTTTTGATATGTATCAGTATTATCTGCATTATTGGTAGTAGTGAAATTGAACTGTGTTTTGGGTGAATTAAGTACTTGATAATTTTTAGTATTATACGTGGTTGAAGTATCCACATATGATGTATTATTGATTTTCACTTTTATTATCCTCCAGTAAAAATTTCATTTTATTTATAATTACTATCGTAAAAAATTTTATTTTACTTAAATTCCCACGATTGGAACCGCTACCAATATAGAGGGTCCTTACCCTAGCTTTTACGTGTCAGCAGTAACATGTAATTAAAAGCAAAGGGTCGGTTCATTTGCTTCCTTAAAGGTGCTATACCTTAGAAATATAAGAAGCAATAGAACCGTCCCACTGATTATTCTGAAAAACAAATCCCATATTTCTATCCTCTTTACCATTAAAATACAAAACTCCTGCATGGCTAGGCTTGATTTTTGCAGGAGTTTGTCGCTATATGTTGGTTGTTGGTCTCATCCCTCTACATTTATACCTTATTTTTACTACGTATAGGAAACAAATCCCTAAACACATAAGCTAATAGCAATAAACCGCCTCCAATGGCACCCCACTTAAGCCGAGGGTTTTCTACCATCGTATGCCATTCACTGCCTAGTACAGCCCCGACACTCAAAAAGATGGTTAGCCACAGAGCCGCGTGTACCATATCGTAGATAAGAAATTTACCAATAGAAATACCGCTAATGCCGGCCACGTAGGGAGTAACGTTACCTATTGTTGGTAGAAAGCGAGCACCGATAACATAAGCCGGGGCGGACTTTTGCAGAAGCTCCTGTGCCTTTCTAATACGTTCCGGGGTTAGTCTAATATATCTTCCCCATTTCTTTATAAATGGCTCTCCAATACAACGTCCTAGCATAAAGGCAGAAATTGACCCCAGCATGTATCCTAGCAAAGATACCAACCAGGCTATTATCATATTAAACTCTCCTTGCTTTGACAAAAAACCTGCCAAAGCAACTAACACGCTGCCTGGAAACGGTAGTCCTATTGCTTCCAAAAAGACTCCTGCAAATACCCCTGTCAATCCAAGGCTGCTTAAAATATCAAGAATTCTATCAAACAATATATCCCCTCCCAACCTATTATGGCTGAAAATAGTATTAAATATTTGTCCGATTGGCCTGAATTATAGAAGACAAGGGGATGTTTTTTTGTCCTGTAAGGCCAGTTTGCTTTGCAGGAGTTGGTCGTATATATTGATTTTTTGATTATCTTTTTCTTCCTCATTTAGTCGCCAAAAGAAATTCCAAGAGAGCGTCCAGTTTTAATCAAATCATGTGTTGCTGGAACTAAATATGGGGTTCCAACAACATCGATTAAATTAACTGGGACAATTTCGTTATTTTGTAATGCCACCATTGTCTTGAATTTTTTATTAATGATTGCATTTACTGCAGCCTCACCATACCTGGTAGACAATATCCGATCATACGCAGTCGGACTACCACCACGTTGAAGATGGCCTAATACTGTAGATCGACATTCCACCCCTAGTAAATTTTCTAACTCGTGAGCAACTTTATCGCCTATGCCGCCTAACCGTATTGTTTCAGGACAATTATTTACTAACCTTGCTACTGATATCTCTCCATTAATGGGTTTAGCTCCTTCGGCCACTACAATAATACTGAACATAGTCCCTTTTTGTTGTCTGAGCTTAATTTTGTCTGTAATCGAATCCCACTTAAAAGGAATCTCAGGAATTATAATGCAATCCGCTCCACCAGCAATACCACTATGAAGAGCAATCCACCCTGCATAGCGTCCCATGACTTCTAGTACCATTACCCTATGATGGGACTCGGCTGTTGTATGCAATCTATCTAACGCTTCTGTCGCAATGCTAACGGCTGTGTCAAAACCGAAGGTTCTCTCTGTTTTAGGTAAATCATTATCAATTGATTTTGGAACGCCGACTACAGGAAACCCAAGTTCTGCAATTTCACTTGCAATCTTAAGTGTACCATCACCGCCAATTACAATTAATGCTTCTATATCTCGCTTTTTAAGATTGAATAAAATTCGCTGTGACATATCCTTGTAAACAAGTTCTCCACGATCAATGCATTGATATCTAAAAGGATTATCTCTATTTGTAGTCCCTAGCATTGTTCCTCCACGAGGTAATATACCAGAAACATTTTCAGAACCAAGTAAAGATAGATCATCTTCAACTAAACCTTTAAACCCATTTTTCACCCCATAGACTTTTATCCCATTTGAATGTGCAGTCTTGTAAACCGCTCTTATTACCGCATTTAATCCTGGGCAATCTCCGCCGCCAGTTAATACTGCGATTGACTTCAAATTTAAAAACTCCTTTCCATATTGCTAATGTTATTTCTTGTGAGTTGTCATGCTTTAATCTATAATCTTAATCTACGGATAAGGGGACGATAGTGTTAGATTTCTGACTCTTTCATGAATAATTTAGAAACTTCGTTTACTATGAATGGGACGATACTAAAGAGCATTACCAGCCCCCAGTCGTATACCGATAGATTCTGCACCTTAAATGCATTTGCAAAAGCAGGTATTGTAATTACTCCTAACTGTAGAATGAATCCAAGTATCACCGCACCGACCAAGTACATATTAGAGAATAAGCCAATTCGGAATACTGATTTGTGCATGCTTCGCATTGAAAAGGAGAAAAATAACTGCGCGCCGGCAAGAACTACGAATGCCATTGTTCTAGCATTTGTTATTACATGTTCCGGTATATCCTTGGAGTTTAAGCTATAGCCAAATTCAGCTAATCCAAAATAGAAGGCCACCAACGTCAAAATACCAATTAATGTACCACCAATTATTGCCCTTTGTCCAGCGCCGTGGGCAAAGAAACTATCTTTAGGTTTTCTTGGTTCTTTACTCATAACATCCTTATCGCCAGGATCTATGCCGAGTGCAATTGCCGGAAATGAGTCAGTAATCAGATTGATCCAAAGTATTTGAGTAGCCAGCAGCGGCAATGGCCAGTTGAACAACACAGCTAGAAATATAGCCACAACTTCGCCTAAATTACAGGAAAGCAGGAATATTACCGATTTTTTAATGTTATTGTATATATTTCTTCCTTCTTCTATCGCATGGACAATCGTTGTAAAGTTATCATCTGTAAGTATCATGTCACTCGCGCCTTTCGATACGTCAGTGCCTGTAATGCCCATTGCAACGCCGATATCGGCGATTTTTAATGCAGGGGCGTCGTTCACTCCGTCACCGGTCATAGATACGATATTCCCATGGAACTGAAATGCTTTCACTATCTTAACCTTGTGCTCTGGCGATACGCGGGCAAATACTCGATAATTCTTGATTTTTCTTAAGAATTCCTCTTCTGATAATTCATCTATTTCGCTACCGGTAATACTCTGCTCCAGCGAGCTTGCAATTCCTAGTTCCTTCGCAATGGCAACCGCCGTATTCTTATGATCACCGGTAATCATAACTGGAGTAATGCCGGCGCCCTTGGCTTTTGCTATCGAGTCCTTAACTTCTAACCTAGGCGGATCGATCATACCGACTAAACCGACAACGGTTAAGTCTTCTTCCATTTCTTCCGGATTAATAATGCTATTCGTATCTTTAAATGCTGCGCCTAGAACTCTTAACGCATCGTCCGACATTTTTTCCGCTACTTTTAGGTAATCTTCTTTCATTTCTTCAGTTAATGAAACAACTTTACCATCCACCAAGGCAGTCGAGGATATCTTTAGAATATTATCAAGTGCGCCTTTGGTATGTACTCTATATCCATTTTCATCTTGGTTAAGGGTAGACATCAATTTTCGATCTGAATCAAAGGGCTTTTCACCCACCCGTTTATGTTCTTTATGCAACTTTCTTCTTTCCATGTCATATTTTTCGGCAAGCACAACTAAAGCAACTTCAGTAGGATCGCCTGTACTTTTTCCATTTTCATAAGTTGCATCTGAACAGAGAACAAAGGATCTAATCAATTCTTTCTCGTCTGTGTTCTGTGCGGCAAACGACCTTCCTTCTGTCGCGACATTTGTCAAATTGCCTGCAGTATAAAATTTTACAACTGTCATCTTGTTCTGAGTAAGCGTCCCGGTTTTATCTGAGCAGATGATGTTTACTGAACCAAGTGTTTCAACCGCAGGAAGCTTCCTAACTATAGCGTTTATCCTGGACATTCTTGTCACACCAAGCGCCAGTACGATGGCGACTATAGCCGGCAGTCCCTCAGGAATCGCGGCAACAGCTAAACTAATGGCTGTTAAGAACATCTCAAATAAAGGTCTATCTTGGACTAGTGCTATGACCAACATCACTACTGTTATAGCTATAGCAATGTACCCCAACGTCTTTCCAAGTTCTTCGAGCCGCTTTTGCAGCGGAGTCATCGAGTCGATATCTTCATCCAATATTGTGGCAATCTTGCCAATTTCCGTTTCCATGGCAGTTGCTATGACAACGCCTTCCCCTCTGCCATAGGTAGCCAATGTTGACATGAATGCCATATTCGATTTTTCGCCAATAGGTGTCTTAGGGTCTTCGTGCAGGTCTTTTGCATTTTTCTCAGTAGGAAGTGATTCACCTGTCAGGGCCGATTCTTCGATTTGTAGATTTGCACTTTCGATTAGTCTAAGGTCAGCAGGTACATATCTGCCTGCATCGAGGATTACAATATCTCCTGCTACTACATCTTCCGAATTGATTTCCCTTACTTCTCCGTCACGTCTTACCAACGATCGTGGAGTAGTCATTTTCTCAAGTGCTTCTATTGCCTTTTCCGCTTTGCTTTCTTGGATTACCCCGATAGTTGCATTCAGGAATACTACCATCAGGATAATAATGGCGTCTACCCATTCTCCTACCGCTATAGTGATAACCGCTGCGCCCAATAAGACATAGATTAACATGTCCTGTAGTTGTGCAAAGAATAATTCGAGCGTGCTTTTCTTTGGCTTGCCTTTTAACTTATTTTGACCATACTTTTCAAGCCTGGCTTGCGCTTCTGCAGTAGACAGACCAGTTTCTGGGTTAACACTAAGTTCATGAATAATTTCTTCCGTCGATTTTGAGAACCACATTTATATTTTCATTCCTTTCCACATTTGATTGAGGCGTTCCTGCGTAAAATACCCTCGCCCTACGTTTTTTGTAAGCCTATTGTTTTCAGTTTATCTTCAGTGACATTCCTATCGAGTAGCAAACCTCTTCGTCCTTCCCCCTCCAATCCCGACTGGTCATCACCTACTGTTTTTATATCGCTATTGTACCCTTCTGTCGTGGGTTTTATAAACACCACTTCGGCACGATAGCTAGTAATATTCGCGGGAACGGTTCTTTTTGAGTCACTCCCCCTCGTTTTGTCTCATGTCATAAATTTACGATCGTAAATTTCTTTTAAAACAATTCCCATATTTCCATCCTATTTACCATTAAAATACAAAACTCCTGCAAGGCTTGGGGGATGTTACTAGATTGTCAACATTTTGCCACTATGCTGCGTGATATTCTAGTTTTTTCTGCGAAGTCTGCAATGGCTCAATTCATGCAGTTAAGATTAATCGGGGTCTACGTATCGGGTTAAACGGCGAAATGTCTTTTATAATTATTTAGCAAGACAATATCACTATCTCCGAGCCCGCCTAATGAGCCAGAAAACCTTAAGAAGCAATAGAACCGTCCCTTTGCCTTTACTCCTACATAATAAATAGGTAAACCATATTTTCCCCTTCCATAGTTTACCTATTTATTCACAGCTTCAAACTTCCACGCTTGATGGGCCTTCCAGCACTTTTCCGGCTTTCCCATTTTTATTACTGCAGTTCAGACAAAAATCCTCCTTAAGAGGAGTAACCTCTTACTCGTATATCCAGTAAAGTACTCTGATCAGGCACGGTCGATTGAAAGGCCAGGCGAGCAAATCTGGCAATTACATTGGGGACAAATGGCAACATTACCCCAGGCGAAATGACCCGCAGCGGTTCGTCGGTAATCCAGTTTATGCCGTCCGGGCTGAGCTCAAGGGAAACACTAGCGCTATATGTACCGGTATTGATGATATAATACGTGTAATTAAAACGTTGAACATTTAGCATCGTTGTAGTTCGAACAAATTCGCTGGTGGTGACGCCTTCATCCATATCCAGCATTTCACAGCAGTTATCATTGGGTAGCGGTTCTAAAAATGTCACTTCTAAAAATGGCCAGCACCGCGAGTTAAAGGCTCTATTACTGCAAAAGCCTAGCAAACCAGGCCTTTGTTGGTCTCTTAATTTCAAAAGTACTCCCAGGTTCGCACTGCCACCTGTATACCAATCCACAATCAGGGATGTAATGTCAAAACTTAAGAAGCAGCCATTCCTATCGCCGACAGCCACGCTGGTCACCGGTGCATTTTTAATCAGCGTGTTTTTCCTTTTACACCACGGTGAAAGTACTTGATGAACATCAATGATATTTCCTATTTGGGAACAATTATTCTCAAACAGAAAAACATTCAGTGTTCCGCGTAAAATGGTCAGAAATGACGGTAACGCAGCAATATCAAATTCAATAAGCGATTGATATATATGCCTCTTGCAGCCGACGAATAGCATTCTTTTGGCCGATCGATGGTGCGAACATTTGCCATTAATTGTAGATATATTTTTAACAGGAGGCTTAATGGTTTTCACTCTCTCGCCCGTCACACCTACTCCCCCCCTTCTTTTTATCTAAAATTCATGTACCATATACCACCCATCATAATAAACATAGTTAATTATATTTTCTATTATGTAAGAAATTTGTCTCCAACCACTTGTTAGAGACAAATTTCACAAAGCAGCACTTGATAAAATACAGGGTGTATTACGATTGTCCTTGGAAGAAGATGGTGAGGTCTACAGCACTGGCAGCATTAACAGCTGCATAGTAGACCCTGGCATATTTCAGGAAAATATCAGATACTAACCCAGTTGAGCTACTTGGACTCAAGGTGACTACTGAACTGTCGTTAAACCAGACCACCCCATCAGGACTGAGCTGCAATTGAGCAGTTGCTTGAGCATTGGCTGCAGACGTGGATTCATTAACTAGACCGAAAGAATAGGCTGCTACGCCCAGTACTGTGTACGTGTTGGACGGTGAGCCAGCCGTATCAACAAGACCGGTTTTGGCTTCCGTTACATCAGTGGTAGCCAGAGCAGAAATAACAGATAATCCTTCGCTAGTAATCAGCAGTCCACCGGTTGGTGGTGTTACGCTGAGACCAGACGCCGGTGCCGTAACGATTATACCATTGACAGGCCCAGTCACGCTCAAGCCATCTGGCGAAGCAGTAACAAGCAGACCATTCGTTGGCGCGGTAACACTGAGGCCGGACGCCGGTGCCGTAACGATTATACCATTGACAGGCCCAGTCACGCTCAAGCCATCTGGCGAAGCAGTAACAAGCAGACCATTCGTTGGCGCGGTAACACTGAGACCGGATGCCGGTGCCGTAACGATTATACCATTGACAGGCCCAGTCACGCTCAAGCCATCTGGCGAAGCAGTAACAAGCAGACCATTCGTTGGCGCGGTAACACTGAGGCCGGACGCCGGTGCCGTAACGATTATACCATTGACAGGCCCAGTCACGCTCAAGCCATCTGGCGAAGCAGTAACAAGCAGACCATTCGTTGGTGCAGTAATACTAAGGCCGCCGACCGGAGCAGTGACAGACAGGTATCCTCCATTTGATGTAATTAGCGCCTCATTTTCCGATCCAAAAATTTTTATTCGAGCCTGGTCAGGCACATCTTGGATAATCTTAAAATTGGGCATGCCGAAATCGCTCCTTTCCCACAATCTTTTGACAGATTCCTCTATCACTTTATAATATGCTAAGTAACAATTTATGTGCTGTACTTTACCTTTTTATGTAAAGAAATATATCTTAATGAACGAGAAATATATCCTAAGCATATACTGAAAATAAAACATAATGGGGTATATGCCATGAGCAATAAGATCAGCTTGTGTATGATCGTAAAAAATGAAGAGATTAACCTAGCGCGTTGTTTACACAGCGTGACCGGAGCCGTCGACGAAATTATCATAGTAGATACAGGATCGTCAGATCAAACAATACAAGTAGCCGAACAGGCCGGAGCCCAAGTAATCTCTCATGTCTGGCAAGATGATTTCAGCGCTGCCCGTAATGTATCCTTAGAATTGGCGACCGGCGACTGGGTCCTTTTTCTGGATGCCGACGAAACTTTGGAGCCTGGAACCGCCCAAGCGCTACGTCAAATGGCAGAGTCAGATAATGAAGGTTACTTTGTAAAAATCATTAACTTGATTGGCATGGAAGGAAGCATTGAAACCTGCCCAGATTTGGTATTTCGAATGTTTCGAAATAAGCCGGAATATCGATTCCGGGGAACCATTCACGAACAGATTGTGGACGTCATTTTAGAAAATAACAGGCAGGCAAAATTCCAGATTGCCGAAAATATAGTTCTGCGGCATTACGGTTATTTAAACCAACAAGTTATCGAAAAAGATAAAAAAACCAGGAACCTAGCTATTATTAAAAAGCAAATGGAAAGTGATCCGGATAACAACACGCTGCGTTACCACTATGGCGTAGAATTGTATCGAATTGACAACTTTTCTGAAGCAGCGGAGGAACTGACCAAGGCAGCGAACAATACCGACCCGGGCACGATTTACTACCCCAAATTGCTGCGGTATATTGCCCTTGCTCACTATGGGGCCCAGCAATATGAGCGCGCGTTAGAGGCTATTTCACTCGGTCTAAAGTTCTTTCCCAATTATGCAGACTTATATTATTACGGTGGGTTAATCCATCTTGAGCAAAAAAATTACGCCGGAGCCTTTGATTGTTTTCAGAATGCGCTCTCAATGCCCGAACAGCCAGCCTACTATGCTCCTTTCAGCGGCAGTCGGGGATTTCGGGTCTATTATCAAATTGCCCAGTTAGCAGAAGCGTTTGGTAATGAAGAAGAAGCCTTGCGCTATTATATTCTAAGCTTACAAGATAATGCGAGTTTTACCATCACATTGTCGGCCATTGTTCGTATCTTAAACCCCAGTAAAGATCCCGAGTATACCAAGCACGCTATGGAAAAGCTTTGTGATTTCTGCACTCCGGATGCTAAACGCCTCATTGGTACAGTGTATTTTACAGAAGGAGCCTATCGTCTGGCACTTGATTATTTTGAAAAAATTGAACCTTCAGCTATAGATGATTACACCAGCATGCTGAAAGCAATATGTCTAATTCAACAAAAACGAATACTCGAAGCGTTGCATTTATTAGATGCTATCCCCCCCAATCATCCCCAATACCCATTAGCAAGAATGAATGAGATACTCTGCTTCTGGCTAAATAAAAAACGTACAAAAGTACGCGTACTGTGTGAAGATTTCCTGGCTGTTGGTTTGTCTGCCGATACAGGCGCAGTTGTCATCATGCTGAGGGATTCCTTGTATAAACGAGGCTCTGCTCCCCCGGCTGTCCTCGGGTCGGAGGGTATGTCACTTGTGAAGGACATCGTTCTGCGTGCGCTCGATCTGCAGGAGTTACAGCTTGCCGAAGGCTTGCTAGCCAAAGTCGCAAAATCGACACAAAAAGAATGCGCCCTGGATTTAGCCCGCATTTTTGCGCATTATGAATATTGGGATACTGCGAAGCTGTATACAGAGTTATACTTAGAGGAACATACGGACAATGCAGATGCTTGGTGCCAAATGGGGGAAATACTACAGCAAAGTAATCAATCAGAGGAAGCTTGCCTTTGCTACCGCCGTGCAATATCGATAGCACCACAGCAGCCACAGTACTATGTTAAATTAATCCGTCTGTACCAATTAGTGCGGCAGAAGCTGCTGTCCGAGGCTGCCCAGCGATATCCTGATATGCCCCTGTTTAGCGAGTTGCTAGAGGAGGCTGCGAAACAATGACACTACAACGAATCTCTTTGGCGATGATTGTTCGCAATGAAGAAACTCGCCTCGCTCATTGTCTGGAAAGTGTCAAAGACGCAGTCGATGAAATTGTGATTGTCGATACCGGGTCATCTGATACTACGGTGCATATTGCCAAAAAATATACAACAAAGGTATACTCCTACCAGTGGAATGATGATTTCGCCGCAGCCCGTAATTATGCCATCGAGCAAACAACCGGAGATTGGGTATTATCATTAGATGCCGACGAACAACTAAGTATCGACTCAAGGGCACTGCGTTTATTAGTAAACCAACCAGAATATACTGCCTTTTGTCTGCCGCTTTGCGCACTAAAGTCTTGCAATGAATTTCGTGAATATGACCGCTTTATGGTGCTGCGGTTATTCCGGAGGAATTACCGTTTTACAAATCCTGTCCATGAATACGTGTCCATAGTTGACCCCATGACTGTGGGCTATACTTGTCATCCCGTAATTTGGCATACGGCAATTTCTCCTTCCGAACGACGCGCCCGGCGGGGGCGAAATATCTGTCTGTTAAAGACTGCGATAGCCCTGAATAACACTGACCCCTATTTGCATTATTATCTAGGCACCGAATGGCTGGGAGTAAGCCGCAATGACCTCGCTATTGCCGATTTTCAAGTAGCTTTGAGGCAATTCTCTACCACCCAGGCAGTGTTTCGCACGCCAGCAGTCAGGCACCTTATTAGCTGTTACAAGCAGTCCGCGAAACATGATGAGGCAATCCGGCTTTGTTTAGAGGAAAGTGCGCATTATCCAGAGTACTGCGACCTCTTCTTTGATGGAGCAGTTCTTTTCGAATTACAGGGGGAATATGCCCTTGCAATGAAATGGTTTCAAGAGGCTATTCGATTGGGCCCACCGCCACTAGCGTTCTTTCATACCGATGGAACAGATAGTTATCTGGCTTACTATCATCTGGGCTATTGCTCAGAAAAGATCGGTTTAATAAAAGAGGCAGAAATTTATTATGAGCAAGCTTTGGCTACCAGCCAAAACTATTACTACCCATTATATCCACTGGTTGTATTAAAACTGACGCAACAGCCGGCTGTTGAGGTGCTGCGTTTTCTCCGTGAACAAGATTATCTCGCAGTTAGCGAGGTTGCCGTAAAAATGGCAGAACTCTTCTGGACAGCTGGATTTCCGGATATCGGTGTTCAATGTCTAGAGCACAAGGTGGCCCCTGACGCTCTCGTATTAGAGACATTATTTACCTGCCAATTGTATAGCGGCGAAATCGCCAGAGCACAGCAGTTAATCTTGCAAATGCACGATCTGGGAATAGAACCATCCACCGCAGTAGCTGTGGATGAAATCGTCGGCCTTATGATTTTAAGCCGCTTTGAGGAAGCACGGCAACAGATGTGGCGCCTTTGGCAAAAGCCAGACAGTCGCAATGAATTCCGGGCTGTATTTTGTCTTTATAAAAAGCTGTGCCACAATGCCGCTATTCCCTTAGCCAATCCCCAAGCGACTGCTACCCTTCTCGCCGTAAGTAACCGTTGTCTGCAGGTCCGGACAAAAGATTTCTCACAGCAGCATCGCTTTGCCGCTGTAATCGCTGCGATTAAAGATATTCTTACCAATGAAGCGGAATCATTAGCATTATTCATCGACAATCTTAGCGTAAAAGAACAAGGTGTAAAGCAAAGTTTGGACTACACCTTCTCGACACTGCGAGGCTTATATCGATGAACGGTACTATCTCAATCTCTTTGTGCCTTATCACAAAAAACGAAGAGCATTGCCTGGCTCGCTGCCTCCAAAGTGTACAGCAACTTGTGGATGAGATTATCGTCGTTGATACAGGGTCAGAGGATGCTACCGTGAAAATTGCAGCAGAACTAGGTGCCTCCGTATTTTTCTTTCACTGGGTGAATGATTTTTCTGCAGCACGTAATTATGCCATTAGCCAAGCACAGGGGCAATGGATACTGGTATTGGATGCCGATGAGGTATTATCTCCCTTGTCCCGCCAAGAACTATTCGGCTACATGGAACAGTCACCGGCAGAGGGCTATTATTTTCAAATTTCCAGTTATCTGGATGGCGGCAATAAGACCGTTGAGGACTATGTCGTCCGCTTATTTAAAAATACGCCCGCGTATCGATTTAGCGGAGCAATTCATGAACAAGTTGCCGGTAGTATTCAAAGCAGTAATCTAATCGATGGATTGATTTTTGCTCCCTATACCATTCACCATTATGGATATCTGCTAAAAGAATTAGAAGGCAAACATAAGTTCCACCGGAATACCGATATCATTCGAAAGGCACTGATGGAAAATCCACAGGACCCTTTTTTGCATTATAGCCTTGCAATTGAGTATTTGCAGCATAAAGACTTTCAACAAGCCGGTTCATTGCTACAAAAAACCCTCACCCTGCTGCGTGGTGAAGAAGGCTACATCCCGCAGGTATTAATAGCACTATTACTAGCAAAATTGGCCGAACCTGATGATCCCCACGCCGAAGCATTATTCTGCAATGCTTTACAAACCCTGCCTGACAGTGGTGACTTATACTGTCTGTACGGGGTATGGCTTATGCTACATACCCGCTTTTCAGAGGCGGTAAAGGTATTAGAGACCGCGTTATCAAAAAACATAGACCTGGTTGAGCCTGGCCAACTGCATTCTTTGCTGGGAGATGTATATTTTCTTGGAGACATGGGGGATCAAGCTACCGAGTATTATTTAACTGCAATATCCCAACCATCAGTGGATTTGTATCCACTGGTACGGCTACTAACCATGTGGAACCGCAGGTCAAGTCAGCAATTAAGCAAATCTATATTAAACAGACTGACCCCCAATATCACTATAGGTTTGCTGCAACGCGCAACACAAGCAGGCAGATTTGATCTGGCAATTGCTATTATTTTGTTAGCAATCATTGAAAGTACCCGTGCAAATGACATTCCGCAGGTTGTATCAGCCTGTACCGCATATGTGCAGTACTTGTCAACAGCAACTCCTGTACATTGTTTACACACCGGGATGTTTACCCTATTGGAGCAAAGTGGAAAAAAACTACTACTCCAGAGCCGCTTGCTAGAATTGTCCGGCGGTCACTTAACAAATGTGCAGCAGGCATTAATTGAGGACGCGCTTCAAAATCTTCTTCTGATCTCATCATTTGTTCAGCGCTGCTTCCCAACTGATCCATTAAAATTCTGGAAGGGGGTATTTATCAATGAAACGAGTTTTGATTGCCAGTCCTGTTAAACAAAAGACTGGCATTCTGACTGAGTTCCTTGCTTGCTTGCAAGCGCTGGATAAGGTGGGTCTTACGCTGGAATTTATCTTTATCGATGATCATGATTCTCCAAGTGTTGCTTTACAAGAATTTGCAGCAGCCAATCCCGGTGTTATTATTTTACAAGGTACAGAACGGTCCCAGGCTTATCAATGCAACGAGCAAACACATTACTGGCAGGAAGATATCGTGTGGAAAGTAGCCACATATAAGGATTATTTCATCAATTTAGCCCGTGAAGAGCAATATGACTATCTGTTCCTTGTCGATTCGGACCTGGCTTTGCATCCAAAAACCATAACTCATCTTGTTAGTCTTGGCAAAGACCTCGTCTCCGAGGTCTATTGGACCCAATGGGAGAAAGAATTAATTCTGCTGCCGCAAGTATGGCTAGGGGGGCAGTATCGCTTGCATGAAACCGAGGATGGAAAACCATTGAGTGAAGAAGAAATTGGCAAACGCCAACGAGACTTTATTAACAGGCTCTATTGCCCTGGAACCTACAAAGTAGGTGGTCTGGGGGCCTGCACCTTACTCAGTAAAAAGGCGCTGGCGGCTGATATTTCTTTCGCTAAAATAGACAACTTGGACTTAGTCGGTGAGGATCGGCATTTTTGTGTACGGGCCGCGGTGTTGGGTTTCGAACTATATGCTGATACCTATTACCCCCCATACCATATGTACCGGGAATCGGAACTGCCCGGACTCATGCAGCACAAAGAAAAATATGACTATCAGGAAAGCAAGCAATCACCCCATTTAACTCTAGCTATGTTAGTCCGTAACGAAGCAGATCGCTATTTGGAAAAAGTACTCACCCATGCGGCCAGCTATGTCGACGAAGTAGTCATTCTGGATGATGCCAGTACAGACAATACCATCGAGGTTTGCCGACAATGCCTTATCAATATTCCTCATCGAATTGTAGTAAACACCGAAGCGGGGTTTCATAATGAAATAATGCTGCGCAAGCAGCTATGGGATCTGGCAGCAGCAACAAAGCCAGACTGGATACTGATTTTGGATGCGGACGAAATCTTTGAAGACCAAATTATCCAGATGATGCCCTTTTTGCTGCGCAATCCTCAGGCAGATATCTACCACTTTCGCTTGTATGATATGTGGAACGAAACACAGTATCGTGAAGACAACTACTGGCAGGCACATATGTATTACCGACCATTCCTGGTGCGCTACCAGGCTAATTATGATTATAATTGGCAAGAAACCCCCCAGCATTGTGGTCGTTTACCCTTGAATCTCAGTAATCTACGCGCGATTCCCTGCCAAATCAGGCTGAAACATTTGGGCTGGTCTCGTCCTTCTGATCGGCTTGATAAATATTATCGTTATAAGAAGCTTGATCCCAATGCGGTTTACGGCAACAAGGAGCAATACCAATCGATCTTGGATCCCAAGCCCAATCTGATTAGCTGGCAAGATTGCGACTAAGAAGTAAAGGAAGGAAGCAAAGGGACGGCAAAATGTGTGAAAAAAGCTCCTGCAAGACTAGGCTGTTTTGCAGGAGTTGGTCGTATATATTGTTTTTAGTCGAGTATGCCGTATAAGAATTCATTCATATTACCTTGTAATTTTTCATAATCCTTTTGTTCAATATTATTAATGAATAGTACAATTTCTGTAGAATCATCTTTCTTATCTATGGCATACAATGCAGTATTCAGTATATAATTTGTAGAACCTCCTTTAAACCCCAAATGTTGAAATAGCTCTTGATTTCCCGCACTTTCCATAAGGCCTTCCATGAGTTGATCCAAATAGTTTTGGACTTGTGGTGAAAAATAATTACGGCCATTAATTTTTGACAATAGTAATCCGTAATCTTCCGCTGTAGAAGCCACCATTCTATCTGAATTAATTTTATCAAATTCATTGTCATACCACTTTTCAATATCGACTGCCTTTTTATAGGCTCCATCAATATCATTTGCCAGTTTATTATGCTCTTGCATTGCTAAAAGGTAAAATTGCTCTTTAGTCATGTTTCTCAATTCTTCTTTTGTTTTTGCTATTCTTTCCTTCTCAGGTAAATTATCATTTTTTTGCATTAACCCATATGGCATTAAGAAAAACGAAAACGGAAATATCTTGTCATGATTCTTTAATCCGAGCGTAGAAATATTTTTGTTGATATTATCAATACCTAAAATCTCTATCAAATAGTCCGCATTTGCATTGCTGCTAAAGTCAATCATTCCTTTTGCAACTTCCTTCAAAGACACAGAATTATCCTTTATAAGATTGAGGGATTTAAGACTATCTATCCATTTAAGTTGAGCATCTCCATCTAATTTAGGTATATAATATTTATCTATTTCAGTTAAGTTAACAGGTTCATCGGGATTGATCCTTCCATTTGCCGATTGCTGAGCATATTCAATAGCTATCATTATTTTAACTACACTAGCTAACGGCATCATCCGATTGGAATTAAAAGAAACGATTACATTATTATTTCGTATAACAGTCAGTGCTACATTCTCAGGATGGTGTTTCATATATTTGAGCACAATTCTCTTCGACTTAATTTTATTCAACATTCTTATTCCTCCACATGATTTACTTACTTAATTCAGATACCAGCCGCTTTTAGACAGCATTTTGGATAAATTTGACCAGAATTCTGGATAGGGACAGTGTACGAATTTTGGGGTCCACTCCATTCATTGCAATGAAGTTTGATTTTGGGTAAAGGTCAAGAAACGTTTTAAAAGCTTGGGTCTCACTCTATGTAAAGATGCGGCAGAACAGGTCGACTCTGCTCTATTACTGTTATTTCATTAAACGCCGCATCGAATAATTATAAGCAACAACTTGCCAAATTATTAATCCGAGGATTAATGCTGAGCTAGAAATAGGTAGGCCAGCATAGGAAAAAATAGTTTGCTCTTGCATGGCTTCTCGTGCGTCATCCTTTGGTAAATTTTCTAGCAGTTCTAATTTCACACCTAATGAAATAATATTGGTTTTTCCATCAATCGCTTTCTCTAAAGGGATACTACAAACAGAAATCTGGAAACAAGAAAGAACAAAAAGAAAAATCAATATGGCTAGAGTGGTAAGCATGGTTGCTTTTGCAGCTTTTCCAGTTAACATCACTTCACGTTCGTCGCGTTCTTTTATAAAGGTGAGTTTAGTCAACACTTTTTCTCTAAATATCCCGGAAAACATTAAACGAATACCTAAATAGATCGAAAGCAGCATCCAGGACATGAACATGAATCCAGCAAAATTCTCTAGCAGTATTATGTAGTTATTAGCAGAGACAGGTGGGACTGAATCGTATGAGTACGAAAAAATAGCCAAAAGAAGAATAAGCGGCAAGCCATATAGGAAAGTTCTTAATAAAATGGAATCAAATCTTTTCATTTATTTTCCTCCTCAACTGAAAAAATGGCATTAATATCTGTTTTGAAATAACGTGCAAGACGAAAAGCAAGTTCTAAAGATGGATTATATCCGCCCCCTTCGATTGCAACAATCGTTGCACGCGTTACTCCAATTGCTTTTGCTAGCTGGTCTTGGGTTATTCTGTGTTCTGCACGAATCACGTGCAAACGATTGGAGATTTTTAGTTGCATTGTTGATTTCGTCATTTCATATCCCCATTCATTACCTATTTACATTATAAATGTAAGATATATTGATCTAAATGTCAAGTTTATTTTACATTTAGATCAAATGGTTTAGCAAACCATTCATAAAAAATAACCAGTACGATCAGCAGGAGGACTGATTTCAGCGATACTGCTAAAATAGCCGGTGGTATGCAATTTTTTTTTACTTTTGGCATCCTATATTATAAAGGAGATGTTATAATGGCTGAAAACAGAGATTTGAAAGCAACTCCCGGCATACCTGAAAAAAATAGAGTTGATTCGGAACCTAGTACAAAAGAGATTATTAATCAAATTGAGACTGCTGTTAAAAATTCTGTTACTGAGAAAAAACGCGAAAGTTAAAGCCAATCGTAGCTCGCCCCACCTCTTATTTATTCGTGATATGCAAAAGTATTCGCCTAGACTTCAAGTCTAGGCGAATACTAATATACTTATTAAATATCTCTAAATTTCAGCAAACTGCTAAATTAAATGCTGCAGTTGCTTAGGCCATGAACATTTTGATATCATCTTCGGGATTGCTGATGCCGCCTATGCCAAATTGCTCTATAAGCACCTTGACTACATTTGGTGAAAGGAAGCCTGGCAGCGTCGGTCCGAGATGGATATTTTTCACACCAAGGTATAACAGCGCCAGGAGTACGATAACGGCCTTTTGCTCATACCAGGCGATATTGTACGATATTGGCAACTTATTAATATCATCCAGGCCAAAAACCTCTTTAAGTTTTAGGGCTATAATTGCTAGCGAGTAGGAGTCGTTGCATTGACCGGCATCCAGTACGCGGGGAATGCCGCCGATGTCACCCAATGGAAGCTTGTTGTAGCGGTATTTGGCACAACCCGCTGTCAGTATGACAGTGTCTTTAGGCAATGCTTTAGCAAATTCGGCATAGTAATCTCTGCTCTTCATGCGGCCATCGCAGCCAGCCATAACAAAGAAACGTTTAATGGCGCCGCTTTTCACTGCATCCACCACCTTATCAGCCAGAGCTAATACCTGGTTGTGAGCGAAACCGCCGATTATTTCCCCTTGTTCCAGCTCATTGGGCGGTGGGCATTTTTTAGCATGAGCGATAAGAGCCGTAAAGTCCTTCGGTTTGCCATTTTTCCGCTCACCGATTTCTTTCAGGCCTTCAAAACCGACTACACCAGTCACATACACGCGGTCTTTATAACTGGCTTTCGGTGGCACTAAGCAGTTAGTAGTCATCAGGATCGGTCCATTAAAGGTTTCAAATTCTTTGTCCTGCAACCACCAGGCATTGCCGTAGTTACCAGCAAAATTGGTATATTTCTTAAAGGCTGGATAGTAATGCGCCGGCAGCATCTCGCCGTGCGTGTATACATCAACGCCCGTCCCTTGGGTTTGTTCCAATAATTCTTCCAGATCTTTTAAATCATGGCCACTGATAAGGATACCAGGGTTGTTTCTCACACCAATATTGACTTTGGTAATCTCAGGGTTGCCATAGGTACTGGTATTGGCTTTATCCAATAAGGCCATAACATCAACACCGTATTTGCCGCATTCCATCACCAAAGCAACCAATTCATCAGCACTCAGCTTATCGTTAGTAGTGGCAACTAGCGCTTTTTGCATAAAGGCAAAAATAGCATCCTCCATATAGCCTAATGTATAGGCGTGCTCAGCATAAGCAGCCATTCCTTTTACGCCATAGGTAAGCAGCTCGCGTAATGAACGGACATCTTCGTTTTCAGTCGCCAAAATTCCGACTGTGGCAGCCTTTTTTTCAAATTCTGGCGCATTATCAGCAAACCACAGAGTGCTGTCATGAGAAGCTTCTGCTGCCCCATCAGCTGTAAACCAGTCAGTTAATTTCCGCCAGATGGATCTCGTACTGTCATTTGCAGCATCTACCTTTACACCGGCTTTTACTAAAGCAGCTTTCACGTTATCTCTCACGATCAGCGCTTGTTTAATGAGCACAACAAAGTGCTCCTTATCAAAGTTAGCATTGGTAATGGTGGCAAATAAGCCTTCCATTATAAACTTATCAGCCTCTGGTGTAGCAATTTTAGCCTGACGAGCCTCGAGTGCATAGACCGAAATCCCTTTTAGTGTGTACATGAGCAGGTCTTGGAGATTAGATACATCAGCCGTTTTTCCACAGACACCACGCATGGTGCAGCCAGTACCTTTGGCTGTTTCTTGACATTGATAACAAAACATCGACATATATTTTATCCCCCTTATATTGTGAAGCGCTATTTAAATCTTCTGATGTTATTGTATCGAAAACTATAGCGATTGACTGTGAGCAAAATCACATAAAGGGATGCCGTCTTTCTAAGATTAAGTTTTGTCGCCTTACCATCAAAAACAAGCCCGCAGTTACCTGCAAGGCTTGTTTTTTTCAGTCTTTGCTAACGACTTAGTGACCTAATTTATTCAATAAATCTTTTTGCTTCTGCGACTGTTGCTTGTAGATCTCGGAATTTTTGCTGTCTGGGCTATATGTATGGGTTATTTTCAAATTTCTGGTGAGCAGCTCTTTCAAGTCTCCGTCCGCGCCCGTTGCATAGGCCGCAATGATAGAATTTGTCAGCACTGCACCTCCGGAAATCTCCAAGGTGATCGCCTCGCTGTCCATGACATCGGCTTTAATCTGATTCCAAAGCGCATCGCAACTGCCTCCTTCGGTAATGGTGATTCTGTTGATCTCGATGCCGGCCTGTCGGTAGGTGTCGGTGATTTCCCGGTAGTCATAGGCAATGGCCTCGAGCACGGCCCGCCATAAGACAAATTGATCTGTGTCTAGAGTCATGTTCAGGAAACAGCCTTTTACATTGGAATATTCGTCATAGCCGCCGGTCAAGTACGGCAAAAAGATCACATCGTTGCAGCCCGGGGCGACTTTGGCAGCACCTTGGCTTAACATTTCATAATAGCTGTCATCATCGACTTGCTGGCAGATACTGTCTTTGAACCAGCGCAGTGCCAATCCACCGGTCCGGACAAAGCCCCAATAAAAATATGTATTTTCCAATGTGCCGCTGTTGAAGATCAGACCACTGCCTTTACGGCTTAGTTCCGGAATGATCCCTGTGGTCGAGACACAGAACATCGCACAGGTACCGGCAACATCTACGGCCTTATTGGCTTCAAAGACCCCGCTGCCCAGCATGGACTGCATAGTATCACCGGCTCCGGCACAGATAGGGATCCCCGCTGGACAGCCCGTTTGTGCTGCTGCTTCAGCCGATAAAGTACCGATGATATCCCATGGTTTTACGATCTTCGGCATATAGCTTTTATCGATTCCCAATATAGTTAGCTGTTCATCGGACCATTGTTTTTCATATACTTTGTAACCTAATCCCCAACCCGACATTGCCCCCCAGTCAATAAAGGCATCGCTGCTCTTCAAGCCAGCGAGATTAAGCAGAATATACGGTGTATTGTGGACAAATTTCTTGCCCCTAGCCTGAAATTCTTTATTATTGGTCAATAGCCACCGGGCATGCAAAGCCGGAAACATGCAGAGTGGCTCGGCATTCCCCGTTTCTTTGCCCCAGATGTCAAGATCAAGCTCTTTAAGTGCTACCGCATCACTCTGCGTTCGTGAATCCAAATAATTTATGTAGGGTGTGATTGCCTTGCCGTTCTCATCGATGCCGACAATCCCACAAATAATTCCATCGCCCATAATGGCCTTGATTAACCCAGGATCAATACCCTGTTCTTTTAACTGCGTCATGCACTGTTTCATGCCCAGTTTGGTCAGTGCAAGATATTCATCCGCATCCATCTCAACCCAGCCGGGATGGGGATAGGTCAACGTCGTCTGATTGGATACTTTCGTTACGCATTCCATATTTTCATTGTATACCGTCACTTTTACACTTTGCGTTCCTGCATCAAAACTAACATAATATTGCTCCGCCATTTGCCATGCCTCCTGTATTTAGCCGGTCTATCTTTAGAAATTGCTTCTAGTGTCATTGCACTTTAATTTTATCATTTAAAATACGGGAAAAAGTACGGGAATAAATTAATTTAACTTAATTGTTTACATTCGCTATTTCAGGATAAATTCCTTGGAAAATCCGCTCCAATTTTCCCTAGAATTTTTGCTTTAAAACTGTTTGGACAATAAAATAACCTGTAAGAGATTTCTCTCCTACAGGTTATTATTCATTAGCCGATCATACCGAGGGTCATTTGCGGCCTCCTGCCCAGGAATAAACAGCCACATGCTTTCTCAACTTCGCCACGATAGGCAACACAACAACTGCCGCCACGCCAATCTGAACGAGATTACCGGGAATCGATGCCATTGGTGCCAGCCAATTGCCGTAAATAATCCATTCGGCACCATAGTAACCAACCACTTTAATGAAACAAGCCGCCGCCAAGGCCAGGACATAAGCCGTCAGGGTCCGGTGCTTTTCGCAGATAGCGCCGACCGTATACCCCATGAGACCAACAATGGCCAGCGTAAAGGGAGCCCATAAAAACCAGCCGCCCACCACATCAAAAAGAGCCATGCCGATTCCTCCTGCCAAAGCGCCAAACCGGCGTCCGTAAAGAATGGCGATAATAAATAGAGGCACATTCCCCAAATGAATTAAACCGCCATTAGCGGCTATGGGAAGACGAACATTTACAAATACTGTACAAATAAAAACGAGGGCAATACCCAATGCTGCATAGACCAGTTGTTTTGTTTGACTGAAGGATTGTTGTTTCATATCGACTCCTACCTTTCCTACTTCTAAAATATTGACTTTATTATCGCCAGGGATATAGCCCGCTTTGCACGAGGGCAAAAACCTTCGATGAATCGCTACCCACTTCTTAGCCTCTTTATCCATAGCTTGGACCACCGATACATAATCGGTGAGATTGCTTTCCCTGCATGTCAGGAAAATAGGAGTTACGAATACCCGTTTATTGATAATGGAAGTATCATATCATTGGTAATGTTTTTCTCGGTAGCCACTGCAAGTTCTGGTTAATGGATTTGATATTGATATTGCAATCTGCCAACACTTGACACACAGTTGCAACAATGCCTACCCCTGGTCAATACCAATCACTGTAATGACAATTTTCATTCACACACTCCCATTCTAAATATATATAAGATATCATAGGAATTAGTTTGATGCAACTCTCATGGTACGAAACGTTCGTTATTCTTAAATAATTAATTCATATATACATTTCAAATATCTTTATGAATATATCGCTTTCACAAAGCAAAACCTCCACCCGAATAGGTGGAGGGGATGTTTTCATTTGTTGGAGGAGACCAAACTAGTCTAAATCCTCCCTTTTAAGCTTCCCACGATAATCATTGCTAATGACAAACTTATGTACGTATCCAGATTCTCTTTTAATTTATTAATTTCCATTTAACTATATACTTCTTGTCGGTCTATTTGGGCATCAGGGGATACTAATTTGACATAGGCATATATGTCAGACAAATGATCAGCTACTAGGTCTTTCGAAATACCAGCAGGCGCATAGACTAGAAAAACAACTTTTCGAGTGCTAGGCACAATGCGAGAACGCAAGTCAGGCCCGTGTATAATACTTGAGATAATCCCTTCTGTATCAACAATCATCATATCACTAGGTTTCACAATTTGTTCTTGCCCATTCAATAGGACATATTTTTCATTCCCTCTAGCTACATCAAGTTTTAGAGGAAATTTAAGTGCCTCATAGTCATGTCCTGCGGTTAATAGGCAATTTTCAAGTTCTGCCATAAACATGGCTTCAATCAGTCCTGCACCACGAGGAATACACTTTCTTTTAAAGACAACGGATTTCAATTGTTGCAACACATGGTAAGTCTTAGAATATCGCTTGTAGTATTCGGTATAGACCTGAATTGAATTATAACTAGATAAATCTCCGTCATTTAGAAATCTTGCTCGAAGCTTGGTTTCTAATTCACGTTTGCAGTTCTCCAGCTCCTCACATTGCTCCATATTACACACATTACTAAGAACCATTAATCCTGCACTCGCTCCAGGATATGTTTTTCTCCATAATTCCGTCACATACAACTTATTAGACATCTCCTTATTATAAATTTGAAAGCAAAACTACGCTCAGATTTTTAATCAGACTGTAGTTCCTGATTTCATTTTAAATCGTATGCGGAGAAAATCCTTGTATAAAATTGCTATATTTACGAGGCGTAATTCCAGTAATTTGTTTGAATTGTTTAGAAAAATGACTTTGATCTACAAATCCCCTTTCGTGGGCAACAAAAAGAGGAGGAACGCCCTTAGCTAGAAGCTCCTTAGCTCGCTTTATTCTGACTTGTTTAAGATATATATGGGGGGGTACTCCAATCTGATCTCCGAAAACACGTATTAAATGAAAAGGACTTAGACCGCAAACGCTAGATAATATCTCAATCGAAATATTTTCTTTATAATTATCCTCAATATATTCCCTTGCCCGATTCACTTCTTTTTTCTGTTTACCTACATTTCCCATTACCAAACGTTCATTAGCATGACGCAAAATACACATAGTAAGCATTGTTAAAAGATATGATTCTTGCTCAAGTCTTGGTATACTTGGTTCTTCCAGTAACAGGTGGAGATTTCGTATAAGGGCAGCCAAGTAGGTATCTTTTATAATGCCATCACGAAAGAAGGGGATACCTTTTGCTTTATTAGAGATTTCAGAAGCAGCTTGTTCCAGTAACTTCGTTTCGAGATAAAACATTCGGTAAGACCAACCTATATTTGATGCAGCATGTCCGTCGTGAGCTTCGCCAGGAATAACTAAATTGATATACCCTGAAGGAGCAAGCAGTTTTTCACCTCGATAAGAGAATTCAAGGGCCCCACGCTCAATAACACCAATCCCAAATCCTTCATGAGTGTGTTTCGTAAAGGATTGGGTAATATATGTTGCACGAAGTAGCTCAAGGTTATTCAAATGTGGCATCACCCAAAATTTCACTTTTTCTTGTGGTTTAATTTCACACATAAGAATCCCCTTTCAACAAAAATATCCCTTTTATAGTATGCGGTTGTATTTTGAATATAACATTTAACCAAGAATAAACTATTCTTGATTTAGTAAGACAAGTATGTAATTCTCTCTCATATGAACTAATTCCTCGTGAAAATTGAGTGGCGTTTGCTTAGAACATCAAACTATGTTTTTCCCCAATGTTTCCGCTCTCTTTAGTCCGTCGGTCTTTAGAATATCATCTTTATCATGAAGACCCGGTACGATGACTATGCCGCTATCCTTCCAATTCAGGAAATCAGCAATCAGCTTATAGGACTTAACAATACCATCGTACGTATTTAAATCTGTCCCGCCGCCGCTGACTAGAAGCACGCATTCCTTTATCTTCAATGTCCTTTTCGAAATTAAATAAGAATAGAATTTGTCAATAGCAGCTTTCAACTGCACCGGAAACGAGAACCAGTACATTGGTGTTGCGAACACAACCATATCGGCTTGCTCCAGAAGCGGTGCAAGGTTAACAAAATCATCTGGAACAGAACAAGCGCTCCCTCTGCTGAAACATGTCTGACAGTCGATACAGCCCTTAATGTGTTTATCCGCAGTTGTAAATATTACAGTTGTGTGTCCCGCCTGCTGAGCTCCGGCAATAAATGCATCTGCCAACTTATCGGTATTGCCGCCTTTTCTAGGGCTACCTGTTAAAACAAGTATATTTTTTGACATATATATGTGCCTCCTTTAATAAACTCTCAATTTCTTGATTTCTCTTGATTTAGCTCAGTATTGCCTTTTAAACAAATTGGAGCTTGCTTTTCGAAAAGTGTGTAAACTAGGTTGTCGTAAGTCTTTATGAGCAACTTCCTTCGATAATATATATGACGTTGAGCTAAGTTAAAACCCGCTTACAGTAACCTCCCCCTCATGTTCTTCGTTTTCTGGAAGTATATCCTTATATAATAATACACACTAATATCACAAAAAATAAGTACGCACTTATTTGTATTATAGTATCTATTTTTATACCGCACGAATTTATATACTTGATCAAATTTTGAATTTTCGAGTCGCTGTGTCTGCAATTCCTACAGACACAGAGTATTCTTGCGATGGAAAAAAGTACAACAATTAATCACGAATCTTCCACGGATAAAACCAAGTAAGTCGCCGTAAGCTATGTAATAAGGTGCGAGCGATAGACAATCGCAAGACTTGATCGCTGCCTAGAGAAAATCAACGATCTCAAATCCATGAGCGTCCCATCCGATCCAAACACACTTAGCGAATCTACCAAAGAGTTAAATTTTCGCCCAACCAACAGTCATCAAGCACAATAGGCTCAGCGAGACCGAAACGATCGACGCAAGCAAGCTCTAAAAACTCATACCAAACCTATAAATCGGAGGAGATAACATGACTAAGCCCGAAGCTTACCCTGTAGATCCGCCAGATGCACCTAAGCGTACAAAGAATGATGACACCAATATACCTGAACCACTTTCAGGATCTAAGAAAGTAAAAAATCAAAATCACACTGGCCAGCGCCACGGAGAAGGATCCTAGAATTTTATTTCACAATGGCAAATCCCTAAATTTATAACCGATATAGCCAATACAAACAAATGCCTGCGAGTTCTTCATTTCTGAACTGCAGGCATAATTAGTAATTATGATAAGACTTTAATTTGGCTTTCAGATGACTCCTTGACTAGGTGAAAAAATAAGCTTCGTAATATAGGTGAGTATAAATAAAACTACCACAGCTTTATTGACCATAAGAGTCAGCTAACTACGTCATTAGCTTGCAACTTCTAGCTGCCATTCCGTTTCTTATAAACTAGGCACCTGCAATAAAACAGAGCCTGCTATCTGCAACGCTAAAACTCTTTCCCTCTCACCAATAAGCTGGTAGCTCTTAAGCAAAAAGACTATTTGCTAATAATCAGCAAATAGTCTTCTAAATTGTCATCGTTTTTCAACCCCAAAATGGGTGGATTTTTTTGGTGGAGGCGAGGCGTGACCTTGCAAATCCACCCAAAATATCCGATGTAGCCTTGGTCTTTTATTCATTCTTACCATCTGCGAATGACAAATTAGACTCACCTTCAAAACCGTACTTACTTTATGCTCTCTTTGTTTTAAGCAAAAAACAAAGAGAGCATCCTTTTGCTTCTATGAGATCAGCTATACTGTTTAATATTCATCAATCAACTTACTCCCCATCTTAAACAATAGTCGTAAAGAAATACTTGTCAAAACGCTTACAATAATGCCTGCTATAAGAATAGAATGTCGTGGTACACCAGCTTCTATATTTTTCATAATGATCGTCGTACCAATCGGCAAGTTTAGCAATAAACCTGTCAATGTTCCTGGAGCATATTTTTTCAGGACGATTGTCGCTAATAGATGCGGAAAAACTGAATTGAGGCACATCATTACTATAAACCCTAAATAAATACATTGTATGGTCTCGATAGATTGCCCAAACTGTAAAGACATAAATGTTAATAGATATCCCACTGAAGTTATAGTTAGTAAGGCAAAATGGAATTCTCTATTAGATACTTGTGGATGATATGGCCCTACATATTGAGACCATCTCGGCAGCCATATTCCTTCTTCTATATTATGTAGGGTAAATGATAATAAAAAAAGCAATTCCATTTAACCCCCTCCTCCATCACGTTCCATTATCACTGATGTTTATCTACGTATCGTCTATAATGATAAATACTCAAACAGTTTCTTTCCTACCTGAGCTTTCGTCTAGTTTAATTCTAATATAGTATATGTCACACTTCCTGGCACAGATCTTTTACGCATAAAATTCATTGCAAATGATCTTGCATATAATTCAGCGTGTTCCTTCGTATCCCACTCATATACACCTTGAAATTCACCGCTGGTTTTATTAACCATCCATAATTTAGATCTAAAACCTGACAATCCTATGATGAAAGGTATCGGTAATATTGAAAACTTAATATTTTTTTGCGGTGACATTCCAGCTAGGCGAAAACGAACCCTAAATAGGGCTCCTGGATATTTAGGTTGATTTTTAGTTGGTTTAATAACGACCTGCCGAAATATCTCAAATTGAACTCCGTCATCACTTCTAAAAATATCGCCTTTCCTATTGTTAGGAAAACGTATCGTACTAGTAAACAGATAACCCAACGTCCTTATAAAAGACCAAAATGGATTAAAAACCATAATTAAAAATCCCCTCCTCTATGGCTTCTTAACGTTATACTAATTATATTATTTCGGTATAATTAGTATAACGTTTAATAAAAAAAAATTACTTTTGAATGCCTTTTAAAATATATCCAAACGATATTTTCAATTTTTGTTGGAAACTAACAGCATCTGGTTCCTGTTTTATAAAATATAGCAGAACGGCTTGCAATGTCTGAATTAAGGTTTCTGGATCTACCTCTGAGTGCAACTTGCCTGCATCTTTACCTTTCTGAATAAACTGGTATATGTACTGTGTCAATTCGCGCCTATGGCATATGATTTGCTCCTCAATAGCAGGATATTCATTATATACTTCTCGAAATGTATCGCTATATAGACCTACGATTTTTGGAAAAACTAATAGTATTTGATCCAATGCCGCGAAATACTCTGCTTCCTTTTCTATGATTTGTCCGACTTCCCACTGTAAATCCTTAATTTTATTAATAATAACTTTTTCCAACAAGATTTCTTTTGATGTAATAATCTTATATAAAGTGTTTTTCGCCAGTCCAGCCTTAGCAGCCAACTGATCCATATTCCATCCTTGTAAGCCCTTTTGAAAAACTAGACTTTCGGCACAGGACAAAATCTTTTTTTCTACTCTTTGATCGTCAATTTTCACACTCCATCCCCCTCTATTTATACTATAATAGCATAAGTAGTATAAATCAAGATATTTATCTTAATCAGGAGACTTAGCCAAAAAGGTCACTACTTGCATCCGATACGATTAATGATTTTCACTCACTTGAACTAAATCCAAATTCACGCTACATCTATCTCTATAATGACCGATACAATACAAATTTCTTCATCTTTACTAATTATCCCTCAATTTCCAATTTATGTTTTTATTCTACTCATTATAATCGTCTGGTTTTAGCTGGTGGAGCTACCCGAAACCTTTTAAAACCACACAAAGCAAAAAAGCCACGAAATTCGCGGCTTCATAAGTATTCCGGATTTAGATGGTGGAGGCGAAGCGCGTCAATCTACGCGCAAAACATTTATATGTCTTATACCTCACTAAGAAAAGGACATTAAATATTTTACTATATTTATTATTTCCTACAATATTATATAAAAACACCCTCACCGTTGGCAGCTAGTAGACAATGCCAACATTAATTAACGCAACTGTAACGCATTTTAAAATTTCACTTCACTCTCTCTATTTCTGAGTCCTATCATCACCTCAATTCTTTTTTGGTTTTTCATGAATATTATGCAGTTTCTTTTTTCAATGTTGTCACGTGCTCGCTTTTCGATTGTTCCTGTGTTATCCTGGGGGCAGCAGCCGAAATGTTCTTCGATCTTTCTCCTATGCGCTCAAGCTGCAAAAACTGCTCATCCGTCAGAGCTTGCCTATTCTGCCGCTCAGGCGGGATCTCCTGTTCTTTCGTACCACCATCTTGTAAGGCATAAATAGCCAGCTTCTTGGTGGATATCTTCTTATCGATAACCTTGCCTACACACTTTATAGATATCAGTATTCACCAGGCCGGAGACCAAGGCCTCACCAAGTCCGAAGCTGGCATCAATGGATACCACTTTCCGATTGGAAGTGACGGGATCGGCAGTAAACAAAATTCCTGCCGCCTGCAGGAAGACCATCTTCTGAATAACCACGGACAGGTGAACTTTACGGTGGTCAAAGCCATTTTGAATGCGGTAAGTGACTGCCCTCTCGGTAAACAGCGATGCCCAGCACTTGCTGATATGCTTGAGGTTTGCCTCCTTGCCGATAATGTTCAAATACGTATCCTGCTGACCTGCAAAGGAGGCCGTCGGTAAATCCTCTGCAGTTGCGCTGGATCGTACTGCTGAGGCAAATATCGCCGGTGGCAAGACGATAAGCGAATATTAGTTCCTCCTTTTATTTATTATCACAAGGGCTACGGAATTGATAAATATATTACAGGGGTAAACTGACAATAAAGGAGCTGCCTTTTCCCAGCGTGCTTTCCACTTTTATTCTTCCGCCGTGGACATCTACGATCCACTTAGCGATAGACAGACCAAGGCCAGTACCACCCTCTTCACGTGACCTTGCCTTATCCACTCGGTAGAAGCGTTCAAAAATTCGATCATTTTCTGAAATTCCTTCCCCTGTATCGCTTACAGCAATCATAACAAATGATTTCGGAGTAGCTGTCCTTGTGAGCAAAACATCCACCTTACCGCCGACAGGGGTATATTTTATCGCATTATCAATCAGAATCAAAAGCAGTTGGCTTATTCTTTCGCGATCAGCCATAATGGGCAGCATCTCTTTACCGCGCATTTCCAATTTGACCCCTTTTACAACCGCTAATGGCTGTACTGAACGAATAAGGGTCTCTGCCATAGCAGCCAAGTCGAATTTCTCTTTTATAATATTGGTTGCTCCAGCATCCGCCCGTGCCAAAGTTAATAAGTCGGTTACCAGTTTGGTCATTCTACGGATTTCACTGTTCATGTCATCAAGCACTTGAGTGGAGAATGATGATAGCTTTTGGTCTTTATCGTTCTGCACTGCCTCCACGGAAAGCTTGATGACACTAAGAGGCGTGCGCAGTTCATGGGAAGCATCGGCGACAAATTCACGCTGCCGGAAAAAAGCCTGCTTAATTGGAATCATTGCCTTCCCCGCCAGTAGGTGTCCGGCAAAAGCGGCGATGATAAGAAAAATAATAGAAACCGCAACCATTATGATCAACAACATTTTTAGCATGTGACAATAAGCGCTGATATCTTCCCCTACAAAAACAGTGCCCAGTACTTGGGATCCGTCATATATTTTCATGCTGCATAACATGACCACGGCTCTGTCGCCATCAGCAAGACGAAATTTCTTCAGTTCAACTTCCCTATCCGCCGCGTCCCATTTGTGTATAATGCGTAACACACCGCTTTGAATTACATGAGCTGGCTCCTCGGCAGCAGCCAGCTGCCCATTAGTATCGAAAACATAATAAAAAATCTTGGCACCGTGATCGCTATCCTCAGTTTCCTTCATTGTTTAACTATCTAACTAAATCCGACAATCCCCTTGTGTATAAGCATCAAAAAACTTATAGCAAAAAACCCGCGAAATTCGCGGGTTCAATTTATTTTCCGAATTTATTTGTGGAGGCGAGGAGAATCGAACTACACGCAAAATATTTATCTTTCATATAGTTTACAAAGATAGATAAGTTACGTGGTTGCTTCATTTATTCTACTTACAATAAGCTCAGCCAACCTACGATTATAAATATCTGGATGCTTATCAGGATTAAAGTTGATGATTGTTACATGTGCGGTAAAATTAGGATACTTTTTTGTGATCGTAAATGGAGACTTAATTGTCATAAGTTTTACCAACCTTTTACTCCTTATTATTTTCCCCTATTAGTGTAATTATGCAGAAAAATACCGTCCACCTAATTAAAGATAGACGGTACATTCCTTCTAATTTAAGTTATTTTTTTTGATCCTTAACTCGGTCTAAAATGCCAGTTTCTTGTACTATTTTAGTTAGTTTTACGTTATCTTCTAGCCATTTATTTTGGGATTCCTTAGAACCTAAATATTCAATTTCAACTCCAAGGGAGTCCATACTGCTTTTAAACTCTGAATCGGAAATCAATGCTTTAAATCCTTCGGTTAACTTCGTTTTAACTTCTGGTGGTAACTCTTTAGGAGCTGCTATTCCATGGCGAGTATTAAATACGACATCAAGCCCCTGTTCTTTAAATGTTGGTATATGTGCTAAAACTGGGTCAGTTAATCGTTTTTCGGATGATACTGCTAATGCTCTTACTGTACCGCTTTTGATTTGTTCTCTGACTGATATCGGAGGCATAATAGCAATTTGAACATGTCTACCTAATAAGGCAACTGTTGCTTCGCTAGTACCATTAAAAGCAACTTGCTCAATATTGATACCTGCACTTTTTGCAAAAGCTTCACCGACTACATGTGCCATTGAACCTAAGCCCCCATGACCAAATTTTATTTGTCCTGGGTGCTCTTTAGCATATTCTATTAATTCGTCAATATTCTGCCATTCGTCTGATTGAACTAACATCACAAAAGGCGAATATGAAATTTGTGCAATAGGATCTAATGCTGTTAGATATTGATACTTAGTTTGCCCATATAACGGCAGAAGTAGTAAGTCAGTCCCAGTTATGCCAAGCGTATACCCATCAGGATTAGAACAAACTAATTCATTCCACCCAATGGCTCCAGCCCCACCAGGTTTATTTATAATAACCAAGGATTGACCAAAGTATTTAGGCGCTTCCTTTTCCATAGCCCGAGCTAAAAGGTCGAATCCTCCGCCAACACTAAACGGTACAATTACAGTAATAGGCTTTTCAGCGAAATTATTAGGGGCCATTATAGTTTTTTCCATAGTTGTACAACCTCCTATTATTATTGAAATAAGTAACAAGTATACTGCCAACGAAATCAATGATTTTTTTTGCAATACCATATTCCTCCTTCCATATTACAATTTGTTATAATTTTACTCTAAATACAATATAAGTAGTTTATCATTAATATTTCTCCAATAAATGGGAGAATCCTTTTTATTAAGTCAAATTAAATCTAAATATAGCAGGATTATGTTAAAATTTTCATGTGGATAAACCTGTGAATAGTGTGTGGATTACTGTGGATAACTTTATACGATTGATAACGGCCGTCCCTGGGATGTTTCAAAATGGCAAGCGCTTGCCGATTTAAAATATAATAAATAACTTATCCGTTTTCCTAGTATACTTTACTTCCCATCCCGAACTATTACCTCCAAAATGGTGCTCATAACTTATTGCAGCGTTCTTACTAAAATTACGCTGCAGCTCTACAGGTATATACCGATCACCACCATGCTGACCGTAGCCAGCAGACCATTCCCAATTACGGTAATTATTGTTTTTAAATACGGCCACGTCATAATTAGCCTGTGGCGTTTTATTTGTGTTGGTGGTTACAATTGTATTATCAGTCTTTTCGAGAGCTGCAGGTGGTAAGGTGGGATCTCTATCATTTATACGTTTGGCTACATCTTCGGCTGCGGCCTGCACACTTGGCGCCTGCACGGTGAACTGGTTAATCGGCTGCGCCTGGCCCGTTTGAGCCTTATTTATAAAGTTGCAATACGTTTTTGTCCTTTGCTTGCTGCTTACTTAACACAATTGCCTGCTGCAGCTTAGCTTCTGTATCAGCATGTTTCTGCCAAGCGAAATAGCTGGCAATCAGTAATCCAATTATAACTATAGCTACAAAAATTATAGCCGCTACTCGGTATTTACTACCAGTAGCGGCCGTTACTTTTTCTAGAATTTGCTGGGCTAGTTTTATCAGTTCTTCTCTTAGCGATTTATTGCCTACATTTCTCAAATCATTGATTCCTATTCCTTTTTCAGCCAAATACCTATTTATATATTCATTCACATTTAACTGATCTATTTCTTTCTCTTGTTATAGTAAGCTTAATCAATTCAATTCCTTACCGGCACTCCAAAGCTCATTCTCACTCAAGTCAATGTCTTCGTGAGCGCCCAACTTGTAAGCGCCAACACCTCTCTTAGCATGATGGCGACTATCCCAAATCACAATATCGATTGCATACCACCTGTCACTTCGCTCTAATAAGTATATAATTCACCATTTTCTTTTACTATATTTTTGCAATTACTAACATAGGTTTTCGTCCCTGCTTCATAGTTACATTTTGCGTGACTAAACGCAATGTTCTCCATGCTGTAAAAGAGTTTAGTAGGCTCCTCACTTAAGAGCCAAGATTCCTTATGGTCAATGGTAAACTCTTCAATGTTATCGATGATCTCGCCACATCGAAAACAAGTATCCATCCCACACTTTTTGGCTAAATCAAACATTAGTAGTTTGTTAAGCCTTGATTTAGCTGTACTAAGCTTTTCGCCAAGTAATTCTTCGATCTTTTTTGTTCTGCGCTGGTAGGGTTTGAGACCATCTCGTGGGCTATTATGTCTTACTTGATTTGCATAAATCCCAGTACAACTACGACTGCAAAAAAAATAATCTCTCCCCTCTTTTCGCTGCCGTCGTATTTCTTTTTCTTCTTTTTCAAACTCGATTCCACATTGGCGACAAGTTACTTTCATAAAACAAAACCTCCACCTAATGTATAATAGATTTTATCTCTATTATACATTAGGTGGAGGGGATATTCAATTGGTGGAGGCGAGGAGAATCGAACTCCTGTCCAAAGGCATTACTACATGGGCTTCTCCGAGCGCATTCTGTACTTTAACATTCGCTCCATTGACGCTTACAGACGAGCTTCGCTGGTGCTATCTCTTTAAAATTTCCCAGTCGGTCCGCGGAGAATTAGACCTCAGGTATCCTGCATCGTGACGTCCTATCCTTCTCCGCAGGAGGGGAGACGGTAGAACGTTAGCATTAAGCTGCTAAAGCGTATTCGTTGTTTTCAATTATTGTTTTTCCACCGTATTGCGGGCTGATGGAATCCCGGCTCGCTACCCATGTCACAACAACCCCTGTCGAAACCATTACGCCCCCGATTTCAACATTGCATGATAATGACTCGAAAACTATGCGTGTACGCTTCAACACACATAACTCTCCTGTGTATCATTATGTACTTATTATATCATACAATCAATCAATCTACCAACTATAAGTATTACCATTTATATAAGATCATCATGTTAGCATTTATCTTCAATAACAAATTTTAAAATACTCAATTTTTGAATAAGGCAGAATAGGATGTAACAAAATAAAAATTTCTATATCAAGTCTTTTATCCAACTCACAGGAAATTACTTTTATAAGCAGGAATATACTACAGAACAAAGGAGATGATTCCACTGAGTCAACAATATTTAGGTGCTTTATTAGTCTTATCATCGGCTGCGGGCTTTAGCACTTTGGCAATTTTTATTAAACTTGCATATGGCGCAGGTGCTAATACCCTTACTATACTGACCATGCGTTTTGTATTGGCATCCTTATGCCTATGGCTGTTATTACGTTTTTTAAAGATTTCACCTCGTATTCCAATCAAAACTGCAATCAAACTCTGTCTAATGGGAGCACTGGGCTACGGCACTATGTCTTTAGCATTTGCTGCTTCTCTGCAATACCTGCCTGCTTCCTTATCTGAAATGCTGCTCTTTACCTATCCTACGATCGTGAGCGTTCTTTCTTTCCTGATTGGCGATGAAGAATTTAGCTGGCAAAAAGGTGCCTCTCTTGCAATTTGTTTACTAGGTCTTTTTTTTATTTTAGGCGTCTCATTTACTGGTCTTAGCCAAGTAGGCATCCTGCTGGGCTTAAGCAGTGCCATTGTATATTCTTGTTATATTCTCATTGGTAATCGAGTGCTAAAAGATGTTCATGCATTAGTTGCCACCACCTATGTATCTTCCGCTGCAGGCCTTGCCTTTGCTGCTTACAGCATTACGACAGGTCAGCTTATACTGACAGCTCTTCCCCTCCACGGCTGGCTGGCGTTAGCAGGAACAGCTATTTTCGGGACTATTTTAGGTATTTTGGGATTTTTTGCTGGCATTACAAAAATCGGAGCAGCTAATGCTTCGATCATCAGCACTGCTGAACCAGTCCTGACAGTCCTACTCTCAGTGTTAATACTAGGAGAAGCTCTTACACTCCTTCAAAGTTTAGGCGGCATTTTGGTTATTGGCAGCATATTGCTTTTACAACTATGTACGAAGAGCACCAATGTCAAAGATGAAATTCTGGAAATAGGTTAAGTATTTTTATAACATACTCTTTAAAAATGCTTGTGTGCGCGGCTGCTCTGGATTGTTAAAGATTTGTTCCGGTGTGCCTTCTTCCACAATATCGCCGTTATCCATAAAAATAACACGTTGAGCCACTTCACGGGCAAAGGCCATTTCATGGGTTACAACGATCATTGTCATATGTTCTAAGGCAAGCTGACGCATGGCTTTTAATACTTCTCCCGTCAACTCTGGATCAAGGGCAGATGTGGGCTCATCGAACAGCATGATATCAGGCTTCATCGCTAAGGCTCTTGCAATCGCAACCCGCTGTTTTTGACCGCCTGACAATCTTGATGGATAGCTATTCTTTTTCTCAAATAGTCCTACCTTTTTAAGCAGTTCTTCCGCTTCGGGAATAATAAGCTCTTTTTTGATTCCTTTCACCAACATCGGCGCTTCGATAATATTATCGATCACTGTCATGTGAGGAAATAAATTAAACTGCTGAAATACCATACCCATTTTAAAACAAATTTCCCGAGCCTTTTGCTCTGAAACGTACTGGCATTTTCCCTCTGTATCTTCCGTGGCAAGAATTTCACCCTCAATTTCAATTGTTCCCTGGTCAATGATTTCCAATCGGTTTAAACACCTAAGAAGAGTACTTTTACCAGATCCAGAAGGTCCAATAATAGCCACTACTTCTCCTTGTGTGACTTCAAGGCTAATGCCTTTTAAGACTTCAAGATGATTAAACTTTTTGTGGATATTTTTCAAACGTAACATATTCATAAAAACTCACTCCTACTCATCGTATGCTGCATAGCGCTCTTCCAATTTATTAAATACCCATGTTAATACCAAGGTCATTGCCAAATAAAATACAGCCGCAATAACAAAAGGGGTCATATCAAACTCTCGCTGTACGATGGTTCTAGCAGTTCTAAGTAAATCATTCATGGCAAGAACATAGATGAGAGATGTGTCTTTCACAAGTGTAATGGTTTCATTACTAATGGGCGGTACTACCCGTTTTAAGACCTGGGGAAGTATGATTCGCCTCATCGTCTGGACATATGTCATACCTAGTACTTTACTTGCTTCATATTGCCCCCGTTCAATAGATTGTATTCCCCCACGAAAAATTTCTGCAAAATAAGCTGCATAATTGAGTATAAATGCCAGAATAGCTGCTGAAAAGTCCGGTAATTTAATACCGATATAAGGCACTAAAGGTAACGCATAATATACAAATAAGAGCTGGAGCATGAGGGGTGTACCCCGCATCAACCATATGTATGTCTCTACTAAAAAGCTAATAGGTTTGTATTTCGATATACGAGCCAATGACAAAAGCAAGCCTAAAGGCAATGAAAGCACTAAGGTAATAAAGAACATTTGTAGTGTCACATTGACTCCATCCAGCATAGGCCCCATCATGGTTATTATTTTTTCCATTCATCTTCTCCTCTTTCTTGACTTTTAAAAATACAGCTTCTATTATATCATATCTCCATGGGTGATTCCGTAAGAAAAATCCTAGGCATCCTTTAAAACATACACCGCAGAGGCGCAGAGAACACAGAGAAAAGATAGAAGGCTAATGGCATCAACCATTAGCCTTCTATTGTTACTTAACGATGTCTGACCCAAACCATTTCTGTGATATTTTAGCAGAAGTTCCATCTTTTTTCATTTCATTTAATGCTTTCTGCATTTTATCCCGGAGGTCTGTATCTTCTTTTCTAAATCCGATACCATATGTACCGACTTCACCGATGGGCTTTTCAATGGCTACGTATTTATCTTTTTCCTTGGACATATAATATCTGCCAAGTATTTCATCTGTAACAACCGCATCAACTCTACCTGTGTTAAGATCCATAAATGCAGCAATAAAGTCTGGATATACTTTGAAATCTTTTAAAGAGTTTTTCAATTGAACGTCTTTTAAAACTTCTTCTTCACCAATACTGGCTTGCTGTACGCCTACCACTTTTCCGCTTAAATCAGCTGCACTTTTAATAGGAGAACCTGCAAGTACAAAAATCAATTGTTTACTTTCCATATAGGGATCACTAAATAATACATTTTTTTTCCGTTCTTCAGTTATATTCATACCATTCCACAAGGCGTCAATCCGTTTAGCACTTAATTCTGCTTCTTTACTACTCCAGTCAATCGGCTTAAATTCCACTTCCATGTCGAGTTTCTTAGCTGCTTCTTTAGCCATATCTATATCAAAACCAACGATGTTATTTTTTTCATCTCGAAAACCCATAGGAGGAAAACTATCATCCAAGCCTATTACAATTTTCTTCTTTGCTGCCCCCTTGGTGTCAGCGCTGCCGCATCCTGTTAAAGCCATACCTGCCATCATAAGTAATAATACCAACGCAACTATTTTCTTCATGTATAAATCCCCCACTCCATATAATTAACCTATGTTTAACATTATACTTTAGTTCGGTAAAATTTAAAAGCGTTAAATTAATGCTTTTGTGAAATTTAAAAGCATTTTTCTTGATTTATCTCTTCCAAACGTACTATTTCACCTAATTTATAAGAATTACATTGCTGATCTTCTGACCTTCACATTTCAAATCTCTATTGAAGGCATAAAATAATCGAACCACAAAGACGCAAAGGACACAAAGAGGGCACAGCGGTATTGCGCCTTTGTGGTTCATAATATCTTATTTTTTCTACCTACAAAACTTATGAAATTACAACATAATAAAATAGCTAAGAGCGTTTTTGTCGCCCCTAGCTATTTTTACAATCCACTATTTAACATTTAGCAGATATTGGCCTCTATTACGGCAGCACATTATATGGATTGATCGGTGTACCATTTTTTCGCACTTCAAAGTGCAGGTGGGGTCCCGTAGAATATCCTGTATTCCCCATAGCGGCTATACTTTGTCCAACTTTAACATATTGTCCTTCTGATACATAAGATTCATTTAAATGACCGTAAACAGTGGTATAACCCTGCTCATGCTCAATCATGACAACACGACCATACCCACTAGACCAGCCAGAATAACTTACCCGCCCAGAACGAGAGGCTCGTACAGAAGTACCAATATCATTAGCCAAGTCAATCCCGTCATGATTCCGTCCCCAGCGATGCCCAAATCCAGAGGTCAGCTCTCCCTCCGTCGGCCAGCTAAAGCGATTACCACTGCCACGTGATACTGTGGTTTCAGCTCGCGCCAATAATCGTTCTGTTTCCTTCGGTTTCTTTCCACCTGGGATAAACAAACTCTCACCAATGGATAGGTCTTCATTCTCTTTGCCATTCGCCTGCAATATCGCAGCAACCTCAACATGGTAGGCATTAGCGATCCACCATAACGTATCCCCTGTACCAGCAGTATGCAATGCACCCTTTTGAGGCAAAATTACCAATTGGTCTCCTGGATGAATATCAACATTCAGATCTGGATTTGCGCCTTCTAACGTATCAACATCAATCCCATATTGTTCAGCAATCGTACTTAATGTCTCACCTTCTTTTACGGTGTGCATCGTCTTCTTCGGAACGGTTTGAACAGCCTCAGTTTCAGGTTCAGGACTTAGATCTTGTGCCACTTCTACTTTTTCTTCCGGTACCCCTTTTGGAATATGCATTGCTCCAAAAAACAATGCTCCAATTCCAAATAGGGCAGCCATTGTATATAAGAACTTAGGTTGTTGTTTTAGCCAAGCCAAATTCACAGCATCGCCTCCGCTTTTTATGAAAACTGATGATATTGTATCTTCTTATATTCTCTCTTCACATAATATATCATAAACAGCAATGAAAGTATTTATGCATTATTTTCCTATTACGCAAACTAGACTTGCCTTAAGGCAAGTCTAGTTTGGTATGAAATTAGGAAACTTGCCTGCTAGATCCTTACTTAACGTAAACTCAACTATTTCTTATGTGCGTTTAATCGCCATTGATTTACGCTCAAATTTGTGGATCGCATCTACAAAACGTACCGTACCTGTTTTATAACGCATTACAATGGAGTGAGTACGAGCACCGCCGCCAAAATAACGTACGCCATTCAACAAATCACCTTGGGTAATGGCTGTTGCAGCAAAGAATGCATCGTCGCCTTTCACCAAATCATCAATAGTTAATACTTTATGAATATCGGCGATACCCATTGATTTAGCCCGAGCAATCTCTTGTTCATTTTCCGGACGCAAGATACCTTGCATATCGCCGCCAAGACACTTGACTGCCGCTGCGGCAATTACACCTTCTGGTGCACCGCCTATACCAATCATCATATGAACGCCTGTACCTTCAATGCATACATTAATAGCAGGAGATACATCACCATCTGTAATCAGCTTGATTCGTGCGCCAGCCTTACGCGCTTCGGCAATAATGCCTTCATGACGATCCCGATCTAAAATGACTACAGTTAAATCTTCTACCTGACGTTCCAGAGCAGTGGCTACGGCCTTAAGATTTTCCGTAACCGAAGCATTAATATTGACTTTACCTGCCGCCTTTGGACCAACAACGATTTTGTCCATGTACATGTCCGGCGCATGTAGTAAACCACCGCGGGAGGCAATTGCCAAAACAGCAATGGCACCAGGTAAACCTTTTGCGATAAGATTCGTCCCTTCAAGAGGATCCACTGCAATATCTACATCCAGACCGCCGCCACCTACTGCTTCCCCAATATAGAGCATAGGAGCTTCATCCATTTCGCCTTCACCGATAACAACCTTACCATTGATATTAACACTATCAAAAGCAGTTCTCATTGCATCAACAGCTGCCTGATCTGCTAAATTCTTTTCACCTTTTCCCATCCAGCGTCCTGAAGCAATAGCAGCCGCTTCTGTAACACGAACAAATTCCAATGCAAGTTCACGATCCATTTCGTAGCATCTCCTTTTCCTATAAAAATCTATTGTTCTATGAATAAGCAATAAAGAAGACCCGGCTTATGCCAAGTCTTACGAATTGCTAATTGGAACCAAATATCTGCTTCAACGCGTAAATGATTGGTGATTCGATGCCAATTATTAATGTTTCCGATGTGAACGCCGCGGAGGAATAATTTCAATGGATTCTAATCCTTCAACATACGCTAAATCTTTTTCACTTTGCGCTGGAATCATAAGATAACCACCACATTGCCCACATTCTAATTCAATACCTTCCGGCAATACTTCAGCACCAATTGCATTACTGCCGCAACGGCAATATACTTTTCCCTTTTCTGCAATGTCGTGTATTTTATTTAATGTTTCAAACATTACCTGAGGATTTTGAATATAATCATCATATTCATCGATATCCATGCCCAAGGACATTTTTTCAAACTCAATTTTATATTTGTCAATGGTTTCAGAAATGACTTGCCGATTCCCGATGAATCCCAATTCAAAATTTTCCTGCACACAATATATTTTATCCATAGCCACATGCCAAAAACGATTATGTTCAAGACAAATTACATGATTTCGCTGGCACAAGACGCAGGGAATATCCAATAAACACTGACGCTCACCAACACTTGTAATAGAGGCTTGTATTTGACCACAACTGCAAAACAGCTTTTTGCCAGCCGTATTCTTTAGGTCGAACCTTGAAATATCATGCATGTGCAATTTCCCACAACGCGGGCAATATAAAGCCAGTGTTGCAACCGTGTTGATAATCATATACATCCCCCTTTCGATTATTCATTTCGCCAAACAATAAAAAAATCCTGCCTCTATTCAAAAAACCCTCTAACGCAAAGAATACTAAAAACCATGTTTTTCTAGCCAAATTCATTTTACAGTACAGTCTAATCTGTCATTTTTCTAAGAAAAACACCCAAAGAATTTTCTTTGGGTGCATGCTACTAACCAATTTTCAATTCACATTCTTTATTATTTCCAGAAATCAAAGTAGCAATCATAGAACATAAGTCAATAATATCAAAAGGTTTGGTAATATATGCATAGGCTCCTAATTCCTTGGCGATATTAACCAATTCTAATTCACCATATGCAGTCATCATAATCACTTTATTTGCTTGATTTAATCGTTTGAGCTCCCGTAGTGTTTCAATTCCGTCCATCCCTGGCATTTTCATGTCCATCAAAATCAAGACAGGTTTGAGATCTTTCACTTTTTGTATGCCTTCATAGCCATTAGCCGCTGTATGAACTGCATCCCCTTCTTCGCTTAGAACTTCCATCAGTAATCTTCTAATGCCTGGCTGATCATCAATAACCAATACTGTATGTTTGATATTAGACATTCTTAGCCTCTCCTTATTTACTTTATATCCGTTTATGTTCTATGTTATATGTTTATTCGCACAAATCTAAAAATATCCTCCTATATAATGGGAAAAAATACTTTTTGTCAATTTTTTTTGTATATTTTTTCATTTAAAGAACGAATTTGCGTTATAAACTTGGCAACAAGTTCATTATGATATATTTTTACAGTATATACAGCGGTTTTATCATCTACTGTAAATAATATATCATTAAAGGGAGTAGGTAGCCCCCAAGTACTATAAATAGTCTGTCCATTTTTTAATATACTGATTCGATAGGCACTATTGTGTAAGTACAACGGATATTTCATATTTACGCTATGAATATGATTCGCATCAACAGGAATGTCCCGCCCTAAAATTCGGATGTTATACTCAGCAACACCAAATCGATCGGATCGTCTTGCACCATAAACCGCCAATAACTGAGGTGTGTAATAATCCAAATAATCTGCAACCAATTCACTAGCAGTTCCAAAGGTTAATAAACCTTTATTGACATAAGATTCTTTTATATAGGCTAAATGATCATCTAAAGCCTGAAATTGCCCTCCCTCAAGGCTTTGCCAATCTGTCTGCCCCATAATAAACATAGCATGTGTGAAACCGACAATGGCATGCACCCCGGGCTTTACATTGGAACTGCCCGCAGTAAAATAGTTCATGCCTTGATCTGTTTTTTCATTCATGATGGATGCGCTTTGACTATCATATGCAATGGGTTCTTTTGGTGTGGGGCGAAACTCCACTACCCCTAACTTTAGAAGATCCTTTGCAGGAGCATTAATATCATCAGCAGCCGCAAAATAAATTTCCCGTCCGTATTCACCTGAGGTGATACCTCCTGCATTTCCATCAGCATCACTGGATCCTAATAGGCCAACTTTCTTATACGCATTCGTACTCATCGCCTCTTGTTCGCTGCCATTGCCAAAATCAAAAGAGCCTGCTCGAGCTGTTAGTAATTGCCCTTGGGAAGAATTGGCCGACAATTGATCTACGATTGCCTGATACTGGTATAAGATGCCAGTTCGGCTGTTATAGTCACTAAAATTGCCTTCATGTTCTATAGAATGAGCCCAACCATGTTTTAAATGATTGGCCCAAAATCCGTCAACTGCAGCATTATAGGACAGAGCATTGCTAGGCAGATAAGGGTCATAATCGGAATGCATATGAATTCCATATTCATGACCTTTTCCAGATTCTTGGATGACGGAGTTTCTAATCGCTGCTACTACCTTAGACCACTCACCCAAGGTTGACTGACCTGCGGCCCATTGAGCAGCTTTAACAGCCGGCCAAGCAATATAATGGGTCCACTTTGCCCCATGCTTTTCAGCTATTTCATTGAGTTTTTCCGCTTTAAAAACCATTTGTCCCAAAAATTCCTGTGGGTCCAGCCACCCATTGGCATTCCCCCAGGCTTTAGCGTAACCAGCACCATCAATGGGTTCTAAATCTTCGGTCATTACATAAAAGATTTTTCCCGGTCTTGTATCCGCTACCTTTACTCCGATTTTTGACGATAGCGGCACTTCATTTACACGAAAGCCAATGGACCAAGGCTGATTTAAGTTTACGCTATCAGGTCTTTGCGCTTGAATCTGCCAGCTAACGCGTTGTTTCTCCCCTGGGGCTAAACGTGCAATCGTCTTTGTGACTTGATCTACTGCAACTAGACCGTAACCATAAGGTTCCTGAAGGCGCACTGCCACATTTTCCAGAAGTTCTTGACTTTGATTTTCCACATCGGCTTCAATCGTGAGCCAATCTCCCTGCTTGACAGTATATTTTAGCATACTAGGAGTCAGTGCTACAGCTTTCGTGATATCTATGCCCGTCGTAAACTGAGAAATAAGAGCATGCTGTCCCTCACTCACTTCTACGCTGAGACGATAGGTTACTGCATCAGATGAAACAGCCTGTGGCAAATCAGCTAACATTTTGGAGAAATAATGAGTTTCCTCGATCCAGCCGCCTTGATAATTATTATAATATCGCCTATCCTGCCACTTTTCGTGAGCAGTGTCAGGAGGCAGCTGTCCTGTAAAAATAGAGCTCGTTTCGCTGAGAAGATTCCCCTTATTGTCAAAAGCTGCGAATCGAATCCGCCCTCCCCCTTGCGTAGACAAAAACTCTAGTCTTATATTTGCAAAGGCTGCCGCATCGGCTTTTACCTCCACGAAGTATTCAATCTTGCCCTGGTTCCCTGCTACCAGTTCCAGCATCGTCCCTTGACCTTGTGCTGCCATCACTCGATAGGAATTTCCCGCTCCCTCTTGTTGTAATTGTTGGGAGAGTCCCCACTTCATGCCTTCCTCTGGTGCAGCTACGCTAAGACCAGCAGTTGGCGCTGGTGTTTGACTCGCACATCCTCCAAGCAGGAATGCTAGGACGAGCACAAGGATTGTAATTTTACCCCATTTCATTTCATCCTACCCTTTTCTATCCATTATTGAAATCAATATTTTACATGACAATTATCAGGAATGAAATCCCTGCATTTCATTCCTGACAGATTAACGATCAATACTAAACTTTTACTGCTCCCACATCTATCGGTTACAACCACATGGGCATTTGTGTCACAGCACTGCCGATAAAGGTAAAAGCAATTGCACATACCACTAGGATGGCTAATACAGGAGTGATCATGACCATCATTGCCTTTGCTGTGGAGAATTCATACACTTCTTTAATCGCTGTTATCGTCAGGAAAAATGACCATCCAAAAATTATCAAAGCAGCAACCGCCATCATTATGCTTTTCAAACTGGCTGGCAATAATGCAGCAATTACCCACAATGGAACGATAAATACTTGTGGAAACTGGGCAAATCCCAGTGTAGTAAATAATCCTAATCCTGTGCCTCTGCCACCAAGAAATTCAGCAATCAAATGCCATACAGCAGCTCCCATAAACCACATGAGCATACTGCTAACAATTTTAAACCCGATAACAAAGGGAACCATAGCAGACATGCCAACATCCTGCATACCAAAATACAAGGCCCATAAGGGTATCACCAGGCTAAGGAAAAAGACGATCACAGCCTGTGATATATTTTTCTGCTCGGCAATCATCTGCATTGCTATTTTAGGTTGGAATAGCACATCATACAAAGCGTCGAAGACATTCCCCATTTATTTCACCTGCCATTTTTCTGGCGCCGCTTCCAAAGGAACACCTAGATTCAATTGATTTCCAGCCTTTTGAAATAAAAATTGTTCTAGCAGCGTACTTATTTTCTCACTAGGACCAAACACCATGTTCCAAGGAGATGTTTTGCCAAATTCTTTTATGGTTGGTTTCCCTTCAATACCTGCTAATTGACTGGCACCATCAATCGCATCATACATATTGCCTAATTCATCTACCAGTCCAAGCTGCTTGGCCTGATTACCTGTATAAATACGTCCGTCAGCCAGTTTCTTCACCTGTTCTTTGTCCATCTTGCGTCCTTGGGCTACTACGTCTACAAATTGATTATAGATATCATCTACCATAACTTGAATAATCTCTCGTTCTGCATCCGTCATTTGCCGTTCAGGAGACAAAATATCTTTGTGGGGTCCGCTTTTAATTTTCTCTTGATAGATACCGACTTTTTTGTATAACTCTTCCCAGTTGGCGTAAGGCATATATACACCAATACTGCCTGTCATCGTAGTCGGGTTTGCATAAATTTTATCCGTACATGCTGCCAGCCAATATCCGCCAGAAGCAGCAACATCCCCCATGGACGTTACTACTACCTTTCCTTGAGCCCGCAGCTTCTTCAATTCTTCTCCTACTTCCTGAGAAGCTGCCGCGCTCCCTCCTGGACTATTTACTCGTAAAACCACAGCCTTTACCGATCCATCATCTCTAGCCTGGTGTATTTGTTTAATAATTTGATCGGTGCCACCTTGCTCCATGAGCACACTGCTTTGGCCTCGGCCGCCGATAATAACACCATCCACGTAGATGATACCAATCTTATCCGACTGGCTGACTTTTCCCTTATTCTTAGCACCCAAGCCATGAAAAGCCAAACCAATTAATGAAAGTACGATCACAATTCCAATCACAATGATAACTGACTTTTTATACATAGACAAACCTCCTTATTTTACAAAACCTTCGACAAAGTTACCTATGCGAAAAACGCTTCACGTCCTTTAAAACATATAAAACGAATCGGACTACAAAGACGCAAAGGACACAAAGGGGTTATTTATATTTTTTGTCACTCCTTTGCGTGCCGCATCAGCGGCATTAAAACGTATCCTTTGCTTACAAAAAAGCAACTGCCGGAAATAAGTCCAACAGTTGCTTTTTTTACTACTTGCCGTTCAGAGCAGCCTTAATAAATTCTCTGAATAATGGATGCGGGTTGGTCGGACGTGATTTAAGTTCTGGATGAAATTGAGTACCAACAAACCATGGATGATCCTTAACCTCTATAATTTCTATTAATCGACCATTTGGCAAAGTACCACCGATCACAAGACCAGCTTGAGTGAGCTGCTCACGGTAGGCATTATTAAATTCCCAACGATGACGATGACGTTCATAAATGATTTCATCTTGATAAGCCTGACAGGTTAAGGTATCTTCCGACACCTTACATGGATAAATCCCTAAACGCATAGTGCCGCCTTTTTCTTCTACGGCCACTTGCTCGGACATGAGATCAATTACCGGATACTGAGTCTCAGGATTAAACTCTGTACTATGAGCATCTGCCAAGTTGCATACATGACGGGCAAACTCAACAACAGCACATTGCATACCTAAGCATAAACCGAAAAATGGTACTTTGTTTTCCCGAGCATACTGAATGGCTTTAATCTTGCCTTCTACACCCCGATCACCGAAACCGCCTGGTACCAAAATACCGTCAACATCTGCAAAACACTTTTTAAGGTCCACAGATGCATCCTCGATTTCTTCTGCATTGATCCAATGAATTTGAATGGCAGTGTCATTGGCAATACCTGCATGTCTTAAGGCTTCTGCCACGCTCAGATATGCATCAGGCAAAGCCACATACTTACCGACAATTGCAATTTTTACTGATTTCGAAGGATTAATGATTTTATGAACCATTTCACGCCAATCTGCCATATCGGCATCACCAGCATCAATTTTAAGCTTTTCTAAGACAATACGATCAAGGCCTTCCTCTTGCATCATCAAAGGCACTTCATAGATGCTGGCTGCCGTTTTATTTTGTATTACAGCATCGGAATCAATATCACAGAAAAGAGCCAATTTATCTCGCATATCAGATGAAATATCATATTCCGTACGACAAACAATAATATCAGGCGTAATACCAATACTTCTCAGTTCTTTTACGCTATGTTGTGTCGGCTTGGTTTTAAGCTCTCCTGCAGCAGCAATATAAGGCAATAAGGTGACATGAAGATACAGTACATCATTGCGCCCTACTTCTTTTTTTACCTGGCGGATCGCTTCTAAAAAGGGAAGGCTTTCAATATCGCCGACAGTACCGCCAATCTCAGTGATGACTACGTCCGCATTATCTTCTTTGCCAACACGATAAACACGTTCTTTTATCTCATTGGTAATATGAGGAATAACCTGCACCGTACTCCCCAAATAATCACCTTTACGTTCTTTATTAATAACAGACAAATATATTTTTCCTGCTGTTACATTGGAGCTTTTACTCAAATTAATATCAATAAAACGCTCATAATGTCCCAAATCCAGATCAGTTTCCGCTCCATCATCGGTAACAAATACTTCACCATGCTGATAAGGACTCATGGTTCCTGGATCAATATTAATGTATGGATCAAACTTCTGGATCGTTACCTTTAGCCCGCGATTCTTTAGCAACCGCCCCAAAGAAGCAGCAGTAATACCTTTACCAAGTGAAGATACAACCCCCCCGGTAACAAATATATATTTTGTCATAGTCCTATTTCCTCCTAAAAATGCCTTTAACAGTATATGTCATTTAGTACGCTAATTTAGTTCAAGTACGCCAATCATTTTATACTTTACTAAAGGGCAGTGTCAAGTACTTATTCTCGTTCACCAGGCTCTGCCGCGGACGCAACATATTCTTGTTGAATTTCCTCAAAGAGTTTTTCACGGCGGGAAGAAAAAGAACTTGGTGCGCTATCAGTATCATCACTGGCAGAATGAGCGCTCAGCTGTTGCGGCGACCACTCAACGAGACCCCACATGCCTTTTCCCATATGGACAAATCGACTATCCATATTGATTTGTGTATGCACTTCCGACATAGCATGAGCTAAAGAGTGAATTCTGCGACCTTTCAGTTCTAATACCTCTGTAATTAACTCTCTAAAATACATGGAGTGTCCTGTTTTTTGCAAAATTTTATAAGCTAATTCTACTTCTGAAACCTGTTTCATCATATCTGTCATATTATTTTATTCCTTCCGCACGCAGCGTTTAATATTGAGCTTGAAATCATTTTTGCTGGTAATGATTCACCATATTTAGGAAAATTCCTTTTTTTAGTAAGACTTTTTCAAAAAAATCTCTACATTTTTTCTGGTACACTAATCCCCAAAATGCCTAATGCATGCCTAATGGTTGTTTGCACAGCTTTTGCCAGCCCCATACGTGCCAATTGCAAATCCTGTTCAACCCCTTTAATGCGGCATTGGTTATAAAAGGTGTGAAACTGCCCTGCCAAATCATGAGCATAGCGGGCAATACGATGAGGCGCCCTTTCTTTCGCAGCATCTGCGATTTCTTCTTGATATTCACCCAACTTCTTAATTAAATCCACCTCACACTCGCTGGTAAGCAGACTTAATTTCGCAGCATCAACCCCCTCGAGTATAATCCCATCTTCTGCAGCTTGACGAAAAATACTGGCGATGCGCGCATAAGCATATTGTATATAATACACGGGATTCTCATTGGATTTTGACTTTGCTAAATCAAGATCAAAATCTAATTGACTATCAAGAGACCGCATAATGAAGAAAAATCTTGCAGCATCTGTACCAACTTCTTCAATCAACTCCGACAACGTCACACTTTGCCCTGTACGTTTTGACATTTTTACCAATTGGCCACTTCTATATAAGCTTACCATTTGTACAATCAAAACTTCCAGTTGTTCGGGAGAATATCCTAAGGAACCAATGGCTGCTTTCACACGGCAAATATAACCATGATGATCAGCACCCCAAATATTAATTAATTGATCAAACCCTCTTTCCAGCTTGTTTCTATGATAGGCAATATCGGCAGCTAAATAAGTAGGAATTCCATTGTCACGAATTACTACCCGGTCCTTATCATCTCCATAGGCTGTGGATTTTAACCAAAGAGCTCCTTCTTGTTCATAGATTGAACCATTGCTTTTGAGCACCTGACAGGTCTCCTGCAATGCACCGTCTTGATGCAATGTACACTCGCTAAACCAAACATCAAATTGTACATTAAATGCGGCAAGATCCGCTTTTAACGCAGCCAGTTTCTCCTGCAGGGCGATTTCTTTAAAGACTGCTAACCGCTCTAGAACAGGCATGGAAAGGTAGCTTTCTCCCGCCTTATCAATGATACGCTGAGCCGTATCGATAATATCCTGGCCATGATAACCATCTCCAGGAAACTCTACCTTTTGACCGAGAAGTTCAAGGTAACGGGCATGAACAGATGCTGCCAGGTTATCAATTTGATTACCCGCATCATTGATATAATATTCACTAGCCACGTCATATCCTGCTGCTTTTAATAAATTTACCAAAGCACTTCCTACTGCAGCACCACGACCATGACCTACGTGAAGAGGTCCAGTAGGGTTGGCACTAACATATTCTACCTGTACACGCTCTTTTGGGCCAGCTTTGCTATTACCATAATTTTCACCTTGGGATAATATATCGTTTAACATGGTATATAACCAGTCAGATTTCAAATAAAAATTAATAAATCCCGGTCCTGCAATCACAGCTTTTTCCAACCATGTTTCTTTCATCCGAGCAACAATTGCTTCGGCAATCACTCTTGGATTGGTTTTTGCAGCTCTGGCTGCCTGCATCGAAAAATTAGTAGCAAAATCTCCAAACTCTTTTTTAGGTGGTACTTCCAGGATTACTTGTGGCAACTCATGACTGGCAAATACACCATCAACAATGGCTGCCTGAGCTGCTTGATAAATTGCTTTATGTAATAACTCTTTAATGTCCACTTATGCTTTCCTCCTGTATGCTGATCGACAAGGTATTGGCACTTTGCCATTGTCCGTTTATTTCTAATTCGTACTCAATCGTGACGGTTCCAATTGTACTGGTTAAAGCCATCTTTAGGCTGTTTGTCAGGATACTCATTTGCATAGTACCATAAGGTGTATGGTACATGCTATAGCTTTTTTCACCCAGAAGAAATTCTTGTTTATGATCTACGCTGCCCGTTCGTACCAATACCACATGTCTATCGTACACTTTCAACATCGTAGTAACGCCCTCGATACCAGAAATCTCACTATCCTTATATACAATATATCGAATGTTATTTCTTTCATAATAACGGCCTTTGGTAGTACATTCAATACGAGATTCTTCACCTTTCTCATCTTTTTGAGTACCAATGATTGTAATAACAATATCTATCATATTATCTCCTCTGTCAGCCTGAAATATATTATAGCGTACTCAGCAAATATTGCAAGAAAAGGAAGAAAAAAATGTACATAAAAAAACACAACGCCTCATGCCTGTGCATAGCAGACAAGCGGCGCGTTTAACGAATCATTCATTATATAATATACGAAAAATTCCCAAAAATATATATTTATTTCATTTTATTTTTGATCTTAATTTTCAGTTACTGATTTTTATTGTTAAATGCTGCTACCAAATCAGCTGATGAGGTCTGAACATCTTGAATCACTTTAATAATATCTTGCATCGTCCCGGCTTGTTTATTGGAGATTAGCGCAGACTGATTGATGCCATCAATTACTTTTTGTATCGATTCTTGTATTTCCTGCAATATCTTATTAATATTTTCCGTAGCATCTGCACTATTTTGCGCCAAATTCTGCATTTCTTGTGCAACTACCGCAAAACCTCTGCCATAATTTCCAGCTCTGGCTGCTTCAATGGAAGCATTCAGACTCAACAGCTTGGTTTGAGTGGCAATTTTACGACTCATGTCAAGAATTTTCCCCGTATCTTTTACTCGTCTAACAGAATCATGAGATACATTCACAACACTTTCCGTATTTGCAGCTAATTCTTGGGAAGAGGCAGAAATACCCTCTATGGCAGCAACTGCCTGACTCACATTTTGTGAAACCGCATGAGCTACTTGCTGAACAATCTCGATTTGCTTTGCCTGTTTTAATCGTGTACTTAACAAAGCCACCACGACCTTAGCAATGGGACGCACATAATCCAATTGACCTGCAATAGCAAAAGTACCCACTCTTTGCCCATCAACCTCAATCGGATAATTCTGTCCTTCTTTTAGGGTTGGGTTTTTTGCCACATCAGCTGTTGTTACTACATATTCATCCAAGTGACCACTAAGAATGTTTTGTGAACCAAGATGCTTTGTGTTCAGACGCTTACCGCCATCTGAATCTCCTACAATCATAGCATCTTGGTTACAGACAATAATATGATAACCAGTATTTTGATAAATAAACCGTGCCAATGAGCCTGCCATTTCTGTCGTAATTGCATACTCTGCCATATTCGCCATCTCCCTTTTGCTGTCGGACTCCATTTGCTCTCAACCTTTTTAATATCCGCTTCTTCTGCTATATATAAGTTCAATGGCAATACAGTAAATCCTGCTAGAATATCGACAATAAAACCAACACTTTTATTCCATAATCCAGCCCCACTAAGAATCTAAAAAGGCAACTAGCAATTATATAAACAGCACGTTTAAAAGTAACTTTTTTTATAAATAGAGAAGCATCGTTTTAGGAAAAGATATAAGAATTTATGAACCACAAAGGCACAATGCCGCTGATGCGGCACACAAAGGAGTGCACAAAAAATAGTAATAGAACCCTTTGTGTCCTTAGCGTCTTTGTGGTAAAAAACCGTAGCGCCGCAGTCCCTTCTTTGTAAAAGAGAAACCGCGGCGCCTATATGGATGAGGCGTCAAATGACTGCCTCTCCACTACTAGTATATGCAAAACCGTGCCAAAAGATTACTCTGTGCTCTTACTGCCAGAGCTTTGTCACCTCTGTCCCTACATAATAGGTTTTCACAATATCTTCAGCTTTTTGCCCCTCTTGAGCAAAGGTATAAGCCCCCCACTGGCACAAACCTACACCATTGCCCCATCCCATTCCTTTAAAAGTAAAACTTTCTCCATCATAATTCATCTCTGTAATTAATGTAGATCTTAAACGGTCATAGCCGACTTTCTTTCTAAAATCAGAACCATATACTTTTTTATCTCCTGCACCAATATATAGAATACGGCCCGAAGGACCTTTTTCCAAGATTCGAATATTTTTCGGATTGCCAAAATAACCAACAGCAGCAGCAACTTCTGCTCCTGGTATTTTAACCGTCCAAGACTGCTCTTTCTCGGGTGCGTATTGAAAACACCGGTCTGTTATTGGCTGAAAGTATGGCGTTGGAGTAGGTATCTCTTCTGGAAAGCTCTCTTCCTTGGTGGCGGCAATTTGTCCATTACAAGAGCTGTAGATGGCATTGATCAAGCCTCCTGCATATGTCAGTACTTCACCTCTGGTACGGCGTACCGCTTCTCTAACATTGTCATTTACTAACTCAGGTGCGTAAGCTTGCAGCTCTTCTTTAGCCGTACTCACGTCAGCATGATGCAACCGCATAATCGTACCCGCTTCTATCGCATGAAGGGTTAGTGTGCGTGATGTAATCGCCTGAGCAGCTAAAGCTTCAATCGGCCAATCGTTATGCATTTCCCTCGCGACAACGCCTTCTAGATACTTTTCTAATAACATTCTGTCTACATAGCCTTTATCTGCAATCCACACCGTAATTGTTGGTTCATTTTTATATTTATTAACGTCTAACGTTTCTACCCCTGGGATAGGCTGAACCGTTTCTGGCACCGGTACTTGTGGACTGGGGGTTTCCACTACCTCAGGATCTGGTTTGGGAGCAGGGGACTGCAAAAAAGAACAAGCTCCTGCCACTGTCAGAATTCCAATCAGAAACATCAAAATCATAAATTTTTGTTTATTTACCATCTACTCCACCTCAACAATAGTATGGAGTAATATTTATCACACTATACTTAAAATAAATGAACCGCAGAGGCGCAGAGACCACAGAGAAAAACATATAAAACAATCGAACCACAAAGACGTAAAGGACACAAAGGTGTGCCGCTCAGCGGCATTGTGCCTTTGTGGTTCGCAAAACCTATAAATTGTAGCACTATAAGAAAAACGAGCCTCCACAAAAATGGAGACTCGCACTTTTACTTGGCAACGTAAGGAACAACGAGTGGCCCTAGAGGCAATACAGCAATACTTGCATCAGGCCCGTACTTGTCAATCAACGTTGCCAATGTTTGTTCTATATTTGTAGCAGATTGCAGCATGCAGTCTGCTACAGTCTCTTTATCTAAGGTTGAGTATAAATAACAATCTGCTTTAACCTGTATCATTGCCAGTGCTTGGGCTTCCCACTGATCAAACATAGAAAAAGATGGTTCATTAATCATATCCAGCAGTGCTTGGGGAGTATTGCGCATTTTCAAAATGGGGCCAAAATTACCATGGCTTGGCAGCCCATCTGAACATTCGGCAACACTGATAATACTGCCGCCCTCTTTTACAATTTGCGCACCAGCACTCATCCCTTTTACTGTTTGATATAGATTCTGATCCAAAGGATATCCTGCATTTGTCGTAATGACAATATCAAAAGAATGATCTACCGCAACCATCGCATGATGTTTTACAAATTCGCAGCCTACTCGATGAGCTTGAATAACATCTCCTGCAAACACATTGGTTATTTCTTTATCTCCATTTAATGTCACATTCAACATAAACTGCGGCTTTGCCATTAAACAATTTTGAGTAGCTGCATCTTGCACACCATTGCCCTCAATTACGCCCCAAGTACTCTTTGGATTACCGATCATTTCAGCATTATGAAAGTCCTGAATCGTTTTAATACCAACAATTCCTGGATTTATGCCCTTTGGACCGCCAGAAAAGCCAGCAAAAAAGTGCGGCTCAATAAATCCTGTAACAATTCTAAAATCAGCTTCTACATAGGTTTTATTTAAATACACTTCGGATCCATAACTATTCCGACCAACGTGTACTAATTCCTTATCATCAAAGGCTTCATGATTGATGACGCGAATCGTATCAACGACTTCCTGCCCTAGCATACTAATTAATTCTTCTCTCGTATTATGGCGATGGCTCCCTAATCCATTGATAACCACAAAATTTTCTTTAGGAACATGAGACAGCTCCTCAATCAGCCATGGAACTAATTTGTGATTAGGAGTTGGTCTTGTGATATCAGAAATTACAATGGCAACCGTATCCGATGCTTTTACCATTTCCTTTAAAGGAGGAGTTCCAGTAGGATGACGCAGAGCCTGAACAACAGCTCCCTTCTCATCTGCCAAACTCTCTATATGCGGGGGTTCTACTATTACTGCCTTATCAGGAACTTCAATACTAATACTGCCTTTACCATATGCTAATTGTACTTTTTTCATAGAATCATCTCCTTATTCCTATTTGCTACCTATTTGTACAAATAGTTGTAATCTTCCTGCTTTTTTAGTCATAACTTTTTATGACTACTTTCAATTCCTTTTTACTATCATACCCTGAAAAAGAACCTAACTATGCAAAAAGTCCCTGGTGCTTACGATCTCTTTTGACCGTAAGCACCAGGGATTTTATACTATTTATATAGTAAGTACGGCTACGATTCAGATGGAACTCGCCCTCGACCTAAATCGTAGGCGTACTTACTATAATTTTATTCTTACGTTATATTTTTCTATCATTTTAATAGGCTGATAGGATTCTTTTGCTTTTCGTAAGCCTTCAATCCCCATATCTTCCTCTCGGTTAATATACATCGCCTGTGAGAAAGTACGAGCACAGAACTCCTGATTGATAATACTATATACACCATTGATTCCCATACGACCTTTTTCCACATGAATTACTGCGGTATCGTCATTGCCCATTTCGCCATAACTAAAGGCTACCATTTTACCATCAATAAAAATAGCTCCTCCTTGAAAACCAAGAACCGTAAAGTTATTCATCGCTTCCACAATTGCATTTCTTTCACAGTCCAGATCATCACCTTTTACACAGCCTCGCTCATCACACCACTCCTGCATAAACTCAATACATTCCCTCGTCATTTCCTCAGTCATAGGTACATATTCATAATTGCTGTATTTTTTTCTAAAACTATTTACATGGTTTTTCTTAGTATGAAATTTACGCCCCTTTAGCTCAATTAAATCTTTCGCTGAATACACATAATCGAAATTATCCCGCACAGCTTTGGATGTAAAATAACCTGGCTTCGCCTCTTCCAGCCACTCGATCATAAAAGCTTCTACGCCTTGCAGCGAAAAAGTAAAATCATTCTCTTTTGCATGCTGTATCATACTATCCAATATCTCTGATAGACCTTCCTTTGGACCAAAGGGTGGTAAAAAGAATATTACCCCTTCCCAGCAAGCTTTCACACATAGATAATTACCTTCAACCGTCCACTGTATTTTATAGGCTTTACGCCACATAAATAGATTCGTAAAATTATAATGGGCATTTTCATATCGCCGCTCACTAAAGAATCGATCAAATAGCGGCTTATCTTCTAGAGTAAGCTGTTGAAACTTAATAGTAAACCCTCCTCAAACACAACTTTATTCTCCATTATACATGATTAGCCGAAAAAATATAATGGTATTGGCATAAAAAGCATCTGTTATATCGACAGGAATCCTCCTACCAAAAGACGAACTAAGCATTAAAGGATAAAAGTATCGGCTCCTCTTCAATGTCACAAAGAAGCAGGAACTATAACAAAAATAATTTTCAGGAGATAATTACATGTTAAATGCCGCCCTAAAAATCTTAAAGCAACACTATGGTTATACCACCTTTCGTCCTGGTCAGGAGAAAATCATCACCAGCCTATTAGGCAATAAAGATACCTTAGCCATCATGCCCACAGGCGCTGGTAAATCCCTGTGTTTTCAAATCCCCGCCCTCTTACTGCCAGGTGTTACCCTCGTTGTCTCACCCTTGATTTCTTTAATGAAAGACCAGGTTGACGCATTAAACGGGGTGGGAATTCCTGCTACCTTTATTAATAGCTCCCTCACCCTCTCCCAGGTCAATGAACGTATTTACAATGCAAAATGCGGTCGCTACAAAATCATCTATATCGCTCCAGAGCGTTTAGAATCGGATAGTTTTCAAGCTGCCATCAAGGTCCTTACCATCTCTTTATTAGCCATTGATGAGGCCCACTGTGTCTCACAATGGGGACATGATTTTCGTCCAAGCTATCGGGCCGTTGGATCTTTTATTGCCTCACTGCCCAACCGTCCCATTATTGGTGCCTTTACTGCAACCGCTACTACAGATGTAACACAAGACATTATTACCTTATTAGCCTTAAAAAATCCTGATGTGTATATGACTGGTTTTGATCGTGAAAACCTATCCTTTACCGTTATTCGCGGTGAAAACAAACAAGACTTTACCCTTAAATATATTACCGCCAACAAAGAACAATCCGGAATTATTTATGCGGCTACCCGTAAAGAAGTAGATAATCTTTATAGCCTATTATACAAAAAAGGTTACTCTGTAGGCAAATATCATGCTGGACTGCCTGATAAGGAACGCCAGCACTACCAAGAACAATTCATCTATGACAATATCAGTATCATGGTCGCTACCAATGCCTTTGGTATGGGGATTGATAAATCCAATGTGCGCTATGTGATTCATTACAATATGCCCAAAAACATGGAAGCCTATTACCAAGAAGCAGGTCGTGCGGGACGAGACGGAGAACCAAGCGAATGCATGCTGCTGTTTGGCGCCCAAGATCCTTTATTACAACGATATCTGATCGAGCAAACAACATTTGATACCGACCGGAAAACCAATGAACTTAGCAAACTGCAAACGATGGTAGATTATTGTCATACCCCAGAATGCCTGCGAAAATTTATCTTAAGTTATTTTGGTGAGACAAGTGATATAACAGAATGCGCCAATTGCAGCAATTGTAAGGATGACAATGAACTTACGGATATTACATTAGACGCTCAAAAGATTTTTTCCTGCGTCATGCGAGTTAAAGAACGTTATGGCACGACTTTAATTGCCAGCGTATTAAAAGGATCTAAGGATAAAAAAGTCCTACAGCTAGGTTTTGACAGCCTATCCACCTACGGCTTGTTAAAAAACTATACCTTACCAGAAATACGAGATGCCATTAATCGGTTAATTGCTACCGATTATCTAATGTTAACGGACAGTGAATATCCGGTAGTGAAACTGGCACCTAAAGGAGTCGCCGTATTAAAAAATCAAACAAAAGTATGGCAGAAAGTACCGAAACGTACCCAGAAAATCACAGCAGACAATTCTCTTTTTAGTTTGCTGCGAAGCTTACGTAAAACCATTGCTGACAGAGAACAAATACCACCCTATCTTGTATTTGCCGACAGCACCTTAAAGGAAATGAGCGAATATTGCCCAACTAGCTATGATGCTCTATTGACCATAAAAGGGGTGGGTGAAAGCAAACGAAAACGCTATGGTGATGAGTTCCTCGAAGTCTTACAGCAATATGCATTGGCAAATAATATTCAATCCTCTAACCTTTCTATAGAAAGTAAAGAAGCGGCTGTAAAAGTCCAGGAAAGTCCCAGCCATGTTATCAGTCTTGAGCTATACCAAAAAGGACATTCTCTAGAAGAAATCAGCCAAATGCGCAAACTAAAATCCCTTACGATACAAGATCACTTGGTACGCTGCTACCAAGAGGGACATCCTGTAAACTGGGATGCTCTTATCCCGCCTCAATATGAAAAGTTAATTCTTAGTAAGGTCGCACAATTGGGCGCAGAAAGATTAAAAATCCTGAAAGACGCCTTGCCAGAAGAAATTAGCTATGCTGCCATTAAAGCTGTACTGTGCAAACACAATAGGTAAAGCCAGGTCCATAACCTATCCCTTTCTACAAAAAGATTGAGTCCTACTTTCAATGAAAGTAGGACTCAATCTTTTTGATGATTCCCTACGCAAATGTTGCATTTAGCATCGAATGATATTGTAAAAAAATGGATGCAACGTTAGCAAAAGTCTATCCCCATTTTTAGATTGACACAACCTGGCATTCTTTAAAAGGATATGTTGGTAAAAAGATTTTACGGACTTCATTTTGTTCATGAAATGAATCCCATGGAATTTTGCCTCCTTGACTCCAATACATGGCAATTTTATTAAGATTTTTTTCAGCTAAAAGCACTTGAGAAAATTTTTCTCCGGTATTCCCTGAAAAGAGATTTTTCATTTCGTGTTCTTCTTCTAGATTTACTGCGAAAATTGGTACACAGGCTTCTCTTTTTTTAGGATGTTTTAAGTATTCTTTTAAGCTTTGAATCAACTCTTGTCGATTATTTACGACCATAGCTACTCTAGCCTCCATTGCTTCCCGTCCCACTTGAAGAGTATATGCAATGTCCTGTAAGATAAGTTCTTCCTTACATTCTATAAACTCAAGCATCTGTTGACAAACGACTACTAATCTTTCTTGGTTCTTAGCTGAAAAAACTACAATCTGTGGTGAAATTTGAGAACGGCGATGTAATGTTTCGTTTGGAGAAGGAATATATTCTTCCACAATCAAGTGTACATTCGAACCTCCAGCTCCAAATGAACTCACTGTGGCTCTCCTTGGAACTTCCCGTTCTTCTCCATCAATCCATACCATAGGCCGCTTCCACTCTGTAAGCTTTCGTTGTATATAAAATGGCGTTTTTTCAAAATGTATATTAGGATTTAAAGTTTCTGCTCCAATTGCAGGAACCAATTGCTGATGTTGTAATTGCAAAATTACTTTAGTCAATTGAGACACTCCTGAAGCAGCTTCCGCATGACCAATATTAGCTTTTATAGACCCAATTGCACAAAACTGTTGATCATTTGTAAATTTATGAAATGCTTTATCCAATGCCGAAATCTCGATAAGATCTCCAACGGGAAATCCATTTGCAGCCGCTTCAACATAACTGATTGTCCGGGGATCCATACCAGTTTTTTTAAAATTATCCTCAATCAACTGTATTTGAGCATTAATATTAGGAGTAGCCGCTCCATTAGTATGTCCTCCATGATTAGTTACTGACGATTTAATAACAGCTAGAATACGATCCCCATCCTTTATTGCCTGAGTAAGAGGTTTTAATAGTACAGCACCAACCCCTTCCGCCGGCAGATATCCGTCTCCATCCCCAAAACTTCTGCTATGAATATGACTACCAATCATTTTGATTTTGCTTAGCCTCAAATATTTTTGGAGATACAAAAGATTCACACCCCCAGCTATTGCAAGCCGGCATTCTCCCCTGATTAAACTTTCACAAGCCATATGAATCGCAATAGCAGAAGAAGAACTCATAGAATCAATAACCACACTAGGTCCCTGGAGATTAAAATACTGAGAAATTCGATTTGCAATAGAAGAACACATAAAGGTTGACAACTCGTTTATGCTACTTGATTTGCTATCATAATCCTGATACATCGAGCCGACATAAACTCCAACCCGGGTCTGGTACTGATGTTTTAAAGACTCCCGTGTATATCCTGCACTCTCAAATAGGTTCCAAACGGTTTCCATAAAAAGACGATCTTGAGGATTCATAAATTTTGCTTCTTCCGGTGAAATGGCAAAAAACAGCGAATCAAAACGGTCGGAATTTTCTAAAAAACCTCCCCATTTACAGTACGTTTTCCCTGATTTATTCTTATCCTCATCATAATAGGCATGATAATCCCACCTTTCTTTAGGAACCTCAGTGATACAATCTCTCCCAGCTTGTAAATTTATCCAAAGTTCGCCGATATTCTTTGCTCCCGGATAACGTCCAGAAACACCAATGATGGCAATATCTCCGTTGTTCTTCTCTTCTTTTCCCCTGGATTCTTCTCTGCTGGCTATAAAACGTGGGCGACTGCAATTACTACCCTCATGGGATTTTACAGACTCTATTATAGGTTCAAACTCTCTCAGTACAGTTGTCTCTTCTTCTCTAATGCCCAGCAAATCCAACAATTGCTTGCTATGACATTCAAAAAAATAGGCTGTTAATTCTTTGATGTTCTGATACTCAAAAAACAAGGTTTTTGGCAGCGAACCAAATATTTCTTCTAAGTTACTGGTGATTTGCATGGCTATAATTGAATCTATCCCATATTCATCCATTGGATCCTCTGCGTCAATTTCTTTCATTGGTACTTTGATTGTGGAAGCAATTATTTTTCTAAAATAGTCGCTAATCTTTTCTTGAAATAAATCTTCTTCGATAGTGAAACCCATTTTATATTCTTGTGTTACAGAAGGCGTAGCTTCCTTTGTAGGAGAAAATCCGGTGAAAAATTCTCTAAGGCGCTGACACTCTCCTTCCAGCACCATCACTTGTTCTGCACCAGAAGCTAAGCTACGATACAAAGCCTGAATACCAGCAGCCGTCTCAAGAGGAAGCATCCCCGTTTTTTGCAACATACTTTTCGCGACCTCTTCGTCAACATGCATTCCCCCTTCTTTCCACAGCGGCCAATTAACCGACAGTGTTCTGCCATATCGCTCTTTTAGCCCGACTAACTCATTACGATAGTTCGCATAGCTGTCCATGAAGGCATTCGCCGCCGAATAATCACTCTGCCCTGCATTACCTAAGCTTCCTGCAATCGAGGAAAAGAAAATAAAGAAGTCAAGAGGTAACCCCTTGCTCGCTTCGTCCAGATTTACAAGCCCGGAAACTTTTGGCGAAATAACGTTTTGCATTTCTTCCTTGCTTTTTTTGAAGATAAAATTATCTTGAATGATTCCAGCGCCATGAATAATACCGTGAAGATTTCCATACTCCTTTGTAATACTTTGAATTAGATGGGCTATCCCTTTCTTATCCGTAACATCGACCTGCTTATATTCAATTTTG
>NZ_JAJHJB010000030.1:0-62947 GCF_020819555.1 Pelosinus baikalensis | reverse complement strand
ATAAATAAAACCCCTTTGTGTCCTTTGCGTCTTTGTGGTTCCATTCGCTTTATCGGTTTTTTTATCACATAAATAGTAATAGACTGAAGGCCATGAGCATCATCCCTAAGACTAGACCATAAATAGATAAATGATGCTCTCCGTATTCTCGGGCAGTAGGTAATAATTGATCTATTGAAATAAAAACCATGATGCCGCCCACGCCTGCAAAAACGATACCAAAGAGGGTATCTGTCATAAACGGCGCTAAAATCAAATACCCAATAATTGCACCAGCAGGTTCTGCTAATCCGGAAAGAAAAGAGTAATAGAAGGCTTTTTTATGACTGCCTGTTGCGTAATAAAGAGGAATCGATACTGCAATTCCTTCTGGGATATTGTGAATGGCTACAGCGATAGCGATGCTTACTCCTAGAGCAGGATCTTGTAATGATGCAATTAACGTTGCAAATCCTTCTGGGAAATTGTGAATGGCCACGGCTAGAGCTGTAAAAGTCCCCATACGAAGCAATTTTTTTTCATTGGTAGGAAGCAGCATTGCTTTTTCTGAGCCGGCAATTTCTTCAACGCTATGCATTTCATGTGGATTTTCATGGGAAGGAATTAGTTTATCAATTGCAGCAATAAACAACATACCCCCGAAAAAGGATATCACGGTAATCCACGATCCCATTTTCTCGCCAAGCCCTAGTATTAAAGAATCCTGAGCTTTTCTAAATATTTCTATCATGGAAACATAAATCATTACACCTGCTGAAAATCCTAATGCGAGTGAAAGAAATTTTTTATTCGTTCGTTTTGTCAAAAAGGCCAGTGCACTCCCAATTCCTGTGCATAACCCGGCAAATAGAGTAAGACCAAAGGCTGCCCATAGATTTTCTGTCGCCATATTATATGCCTCCCTTTTTTGCTCTTATTCTATTTCTTTCTTTTACTTTCCTGCACTTTAGCCATCTTAGATTGGTGGTAGGTGTAATCACTTAAACAAAAAATAAGACCGTGCAGGGATTATGAACCCTTGTACGGTCTATCCTATTATCTTTTTAATTCATTAATTTGTTTTTGTAATTGCTCAATTTTGGCTTGTAGTTTTTTTACCTCTAACTCCAATTTTTCAGTGGATTTTTTTTCTTCCTCATCTTGATGTGCGCTGATGACGTCATTAATTAAGACTCTTTGGGCGGCAATGACAAGCATCACTTGTGCTGTTTCCAATAAACCATTTGCTAAAAGATTAATTTCATCGATCGTTAAGGACTGTGCCATAATAATGCCTAATAGATAAAAAAGTAGAGCGATTTCTTCTGGAGTTAAGTCATAAAATAAGGAATCATCTGGTACTTCTTTATATTCTTTCAACAAATTGCACCCCATTAAATGGGAATTTAGTATCAATATAGCATATGAGCCATTCATAAAATTAGACCAGATGCGTGTTAATTTAACGCCATTGCACCTGTAAAGCCAGTACGTCGGGCTGTTCCAATCTCTTGGAGAAGAAACATATCTAAATCTGAGGTTTTTATATTAGGATAAAAATAAAAGGACAGCGGTACTAGCAGTAGGGCGAAGCTATGATTAAATAGTAAGGATTTCACCCAGAAGAAATTACTGAGTATTTGTTCATCTCTGCAAGAGGTGTGGTATATAATTAGAAGAAGCTATGCTGAACTATATGAAACGTATAATCGAAGAATTTGTGAATCAGACTAACGAAGAATCATAGAATTGGTTTGTATATAGTGCTCTATTACTATTTCCTCGGAAATGATTATGCAGCCATTGGGATGAGATGCTCATTTAATCGCTGTGGGTAATGTAGGATAAAATGGCATATTTAACAGGGAAGGTGAGGGGGATAAATAGACTTCTTTTTGGGATATCTGGTCTTCCCATTGGTAATGGTCAGAAATTTAACTATGCATCCGGGATAACCTATTTGAAAGGGTTTGGCCTGGATGCAATGGAACTTCTTTTTGTCAGGTCTGTCAATGTATCGGATAAGAACAAAGATGCTATTTTGGAAAACAAACTCAAAAATGACTTTTATTTATCGGCTCATGGGTCCTATTATATAAATTTAAATGCAGATGAGTGGAAGAAACAAGAGGAATCAATGCAAAGAATCATAAATGCGGCAGAGGCTCTAGCCAAAGTCCAAGGGCGAAGTCTTATTTTCCACCCAGGGTTTTATCTGAAGGATTCTAAAGAGATGACGTATGATACGATACGACAAAATTTATCCAGACTGCCATATAAAGGAATTGATTATCGATTAGAGACTACTGGAAAAGGAACGCAATTCGGAACACTTGAAGAATTAGTATCTTTGTGTAAAGAAGTCAGTTCGTGCAAACTATGTGTTGATTTTGCTCACATACATGCTAGAAACAACGGCAGCTTAAAGGAGTATGATGATTTTGCTAAACTACTTCAATATATAGTAGATGAATTAGGGCAGGTTGCTTTACATGATCTTCATATTCATATGGGTGGAATTCAGTACAGCGAAAAAGGTGAGAGGAATCACCTTCCCTTAGAGGAAAGTGACTTCAACTTTAAAGCCTGCTTACAAGCACTAAAAGATTTCAATGTAAAGGGCTGCGTTATATGTGAAGGTCCAAGAGTTGAATATGATGCTTTATTGTTGAAAAAGACATACGAAACATTATAAGATCTAAGTAGAATCACAGAGATGGTTTCCATTGGAAATACAAATCCTGCAAAGCAACTTAACCTTGCAGGATTTGTATTTTAGTAGTAAATGGGATAAAATGGAAAATATAATTAACTTTTTCTAGGATCACAAACGTTTATCATCGTATTTGTGGCTTCTAAATGATGTTGAGGTTCTTTGATAAACATTGTAAGAATAAAACCAATTACCGGCAGTAAAATTAGTATATCGAAGACTAAAGCAATTCCCCAATGGTCTGCAGCCCATCCTAAACCTAAAACCCCTATAGTTCCTAATCCTACGCTAAATCCAAGGGTAAAGCCTGATGCCAGCCCTATATTTTTTGGCATCATTCTTTGAGTCAATACTAAACTACTGGTCGCAGTTGCTGATAACAAAATACTTACAAAAGCCAAAATGATAAAAATGCATATTCCGCTAGCCGATAAAAACCAATACATAAATAAAGCAATGGGCAGAATAGAATACAGCATAACCAACTTGCTACCGTACTTGTCGCTCAGTATTCCTCCAAACATAGTTCCTACTGCGCCGGCCGCTAAATATACAGTAAGAAGAGAACTGGCGTAAATCTCACTTCCTCCTAAATGGGAAACATAGTATAACGGTACAAAGGTACTAATTCCAGATGTAACAGTGGCACGGGTTAGAATCATACCCAGCAAAGCCAATAGCGGCCAGTTAACACATTCTTTAAGTGTTCCCAAGCTTCCTTTCCCTTTGACTTTTGGACATGGTATTTTATTAATCTCATAAAATAAAGCAACACCAATAATAATGCTGGGAAATGTATAAATCAGAATTCGAGGGCTTTGCCCTCCTAAAAGCAGCACCGCTAGAAGCATAGATCCCAATGCTACACCTGCATAGCCTCCCAAGGAAAAGAGGCTAACTGCTTTACCTTTTTCTTGCCCACCAATAAAATTGACTGTTTTCGCAGCTTCAGGATGAAATGCTGAATTTCCCAAACCACTAATCGCCGTACATGTCATCACTAAATAATAACTAGGAACTAATAAAGAGGCAGCCATAAATATCCCTGTAATCATACAGCCTACGGGCATTAGCCAAAGACGGTGCTTTTGATCACTTATATATCCAAACAACGGCTGGCTGACCGAAGATGCTAAATTTTGCGTCAATACAATAGCGCTCACCTGTGCGTAAGATAAAGCAAATTTGGCTTTTAAAAAGGGGAGTGCTACATAAAGCGCTCCTGGCGATAAATCTGCAACTAAATGCCCAAGTGCAATAAGCCAAATGGTTCTGGGAACATTTTTAAATAGATTAGGCAATTATATCACTCCACTATTACCTGAAAAATTTGAAAGCCAGCTAAATCTTTATAGGTCACTACCTAGCAAATCGTAGCGTTGACTTTCAATCTTATACATATTTTCCATATTAATAAAGAATTCCTGCAGGGTCCAAATAAAAATATGGTAGCCGTAATATACGGCGTCTAAAACCAAAAGACAAGGGAATGGCGGAAGCTGTAATTCGTAGAAGAAAGATTGTAATGTGAATGGATAGCAGGAATTAATATTCATAAAGAGAAGACTCTAATAATTTAACCAAGAAATGCAAAAATCTTCGTGCCCTTCGTAATCTTCGGGGTTCAAAATATTTTTAGGATACTTTCTCTGGACCTCGGTAGTATTTTCTCTGATTTTTTATTGCCTTTTGGAAACTAAAATACTATAATAGTTTATGAGTGAGGAGATTTATGGCAAATTTTTAATGATATTCAAATTCAACAATAAATAGTAGGTGATCATTATGGATGATATAAAAAATAATATCCTTGATAAGGCCAAAGAAAGATTGGATCGTTTTGGCTTTAAGAAAACGACAATGGACGAAATCAGCAGAGATTGTAAAATTTCTAAAAAAACGATTTATGAGCATTTTAAAGATAAAGAGGATCTGTTTACTTGTTTAATAACAAGGGAATGTCATAAAACTGTGGAAATTATGTTTTCCCAAGTGTGTGAAATAGCCGACCCATTAGAGCGATTAATTCATCTCATTAGGAGTGCAATATCTTACTTCAATGAAGATACCTTTGTAACCAGGATACTAAAAAATGATGATGCCTTGTTTTCAGCCTTTCTGAGTCGAAAATATCATATACTGATTGATCAAGAAATTATCTCTCGTATTGCTGCTATTGTTAATGAAGGAAAACAACAAGGGCTTTTTCGGGAAGTAGATGAAAAGGTGGTAGCATATGCCGGTTTTAAGCTGTTCCAATCTTTTAGTTATATGCGAACGGGCCAATTTCTCACAGATCAAGATAAACAAGAATATTATACAGATGTATTAATTGATTTTATTGTTCATGCTCTTGTGAAGAAATAGCAGCCTTATGCTTCATTCATGATTAGGTCAATCGTGTTATGCTTTATCCTAAATAAACCATAACACTAAAATAGTTTATCAGTGATAATATGATGGGGAGGTAATCCAGGTGAAGAAAAGTATCATTAACACCCTTGCAATTTTAAGTATGACATCGTTACTACTATCTGGTTGTTCCAAGACAGCCACAACGACAGAGGACGTACCTCTGGTCCGTTCTGAAGCAGTAAAAATAAACAGTTCTGGCCAAAGTGCAAACTATTCTGGTGAAGTTCGCGGCCGCTATGAAACCCAGCTTGCTTTCCAAGTAAGTGGGAAAATTATAAAAAGAAATGTTGATCTTGGCAGCAGCGTCAGCCCTGGAGATGTGTTGATGGAAATTGATGCTAAGGATATTCAGCAAAATGTCAACATTTCTTCGGCTCAAGTTTCTTCCGATCAGTCCCAATTGCAATTAGCTGCAACAAATCTGGAACGTTATCGTACTCTCTTTGAGCAGGGAGCTATCAGTCGTGCCCAATTGGATCAGTATCAAAATAATTATGAGGTTGCTCAGTCTGCTGTTCGCCAATCCGCCGCTCAATATACCCAGGGCAGCAACCAGCTAGGTTATAGCACACTAGTTGCTGATAGTGGCGGTGTTGTTTCCAGTATCAGCGTGGAAGCCGGCCAGGTAGTAAGTGCAGGTCAGGCGGTACTTACTCTGGTTAAGGATGGAGAGAGGGAAATTGAAATTAGTGTTCCAGAAAATCGAGTGGATGAGCTGCGTAAGGCTGGGCAAATTCAGGTTGCCTTCTGGGCCTTGCCGAATGTGACAGCCCAAGGAAATATTAGAGAGATTTCACCAATTGCCGATAAGGTATCTCGAACTTATAAAGTACGCATTAGTTTAGTCAATCCTCCTGCTGACATCAATTTAGGAATGACAGCCAATGTTATGGTTGCCCAACCCGGTGGTCAACCGGTCACCTATATTCCTCTATCGGCCATTTACCAGACTGGGGACATTCCACATGTATGGGTCATTGTCAATGATGCGGTAACCTTGCGTCCTATTAAAGTAGGTGCTTTCGGGGATAATAAGGTTCAAGTCCTGGATGGACTCCAGGATGGAGATGTTATTGTTACAGCAGGGGTGCAAAAGCTGCATGAAGGAGAGAAGGTGCGCATATGAAGAACCTGAATTTAACCCAGTGGGCACTGAATCACAAACAATTAGTTTATTTCTTGGTAGTGGTGACTTTTATCATGGGGATCTTTTCCTATCAGCAGCTAGGGAGAATGGAAGATCCTGATTTTGTTATTCGTCAAATGATTGTATCTGTATCCTGGCCTGGAGCCAGTGCTCTTCAAGTAGAAGAACAGGTCACTGACAAAATTGAAAAAAAACTGCAGGATGTACCGGGTATTTACTATTTAAGAAGTTATTCTCAACCGGGAAAAGCTGTTATTTATGTCACGTTAAAAGATACAGTAAATGAAAAAGACGTCCGTCCTACTTGGCTGGAAGTGCGCAATATGGTAAACGACATGAAAAGCACATTGCCTCAAGGGATTGTGGGACCTTCTTTTAATGATCGCTTTGACGATGTATTCGGCTGCATTTATGCCCTTACCTCTGATGGATACAGCTATGAAGAAATGCGGGAAAATGCGGAGCAAGTACGCAGGACGCTGCTTGGAGTCAAAAGTGTTAAGAAGGCAGATTTAATTGGCGTACAAACGGAAAAAATCTATATTGAGATGGAAAATAGCAAATTGGCGCAACTTGGCGTCGATCCAAATTTAATTACTAATGCCGTGAAAACACAAAGTCCTATGGCAGCCTCCGGTATGGTAGAAACCGCAACGGATAATGTGTATTTACGGGTTAGCGGGATATTTGAAAATATAGATAATCTTAAGAACCTGCCGATTCGTGCCAATGATCGTACCTTCCGTTTGGAAGATGTAGCAAAGATTCAGCGCAGTTATACTGAACCGATGGAACCCAGGATGTATTATAATGGTCAGCCGGCAATCGGTATTGCCCTTGCTATGGATAAAGGCGGCAATGTACTTACTTTGGGAACGGATCTGGAAAAAACCATAAAGCAAATTAAGCAGGATTTGCCTCTTGGCCTGGAGATTCATCAGGTTTCCAATCAGCCGGAGGTTGTTAAAGAATCGATTGGCGAATTTACCAAATCTCTTAAAGAAGCGATTATTATTGTGCTGATTGTTAGTTTTTTAAGCCTTGGTATTCGGGCTGGGATTGTTGTGGCTCTGTGCATTCCCCTAGTAATTGCCGGCATCTTTGCATGTATGCAAGCCTTTGGAATTGATCTGCACAAAGTATCGTTAGGAGCACTGATCATTGCTCTTGGCCTCTTAGTCGATGATGCTATTATTGCTGTAGAAATGATGACGGTAAAGCTAGAGCAGGGCTGGAGTAAATTCGATGCCGCTTGCTATGCCTATACGGCTACTGCTTTTCCAATGCTTACGGGAACGTTAATCACTTGTGCAGGTTTCATTCCTATCGGATTTTCGAAAGGGTCTGCATCAGAATTTACCAGTAGTATTTTTACGGTAGTAACCATTGCACTGTTGATTTCATGGTTTGTATCAGTTTTAGTGACCCCTTTGCTGGGGTATAAGCTCATTAATCCAAAACCGAAAGAAGATAAAACTCATAATCCTTATGATTCGAGATTTTATCGATTCTTTCGCAGGATACTTACTTGGTGCTTGTATCATCGTAAATTGGTACTGAGTATTGCTGTAGCATGCTTTGTTGGTTCTCTTGGTCTGCTTACACTTATAAAACAAGAGTTCTTTCCGCCATCTGTACGCCCCGAACTGATTGTAGAGATGACTTTACCGGAAGGTTCTTCTTTACTTGCTACTCAGCAGGAAGCCCAAAGGCTTGCCGAGCAGCTTCAGGATGATCCAAACATTAACAATTACAGTTATTATGTAGGGCAAGGAGCACCTCGTTTTGTATTAACTTCTGATCCTAAACTGCCGGCAGCCAACTATGCCCAGTTTGTCATTGTTGCCAAGGATTTAGAGGCACGGGAGGCATTAAATACCAAAATTAATACCATTTTTACAGAGGATTTTGCGAATGTGCGGGGACATGTAAAATTCATTCAAACGGGACCGCCTTCTCCTTATCCTGTTATGCTAAGGGTTAGCGGATATGACCATGAACAGGTGCGAACCATTGCCAAAGAGGTCAGTGATGTGATGCGCGCAAATTCGAATCTGCATAACATTAATTTTGACTGGAATGAAAAAAATAAAGTCATGCATTTGTCAGTTGATCAGGATAAGGCAAGGCTGCTAGGGATTAACAGCCAAAGTTTAGCCCTTGATTTACAGACGCAGTTATCAGGAGCATCCATTGCGGAGTTTTACGAGCAGGATAAAACTGTCGGTATTGTCTTTCGCATGGATTCTCAAAATCGCAAAGATCTTTCTACAATTAAAGATCTTCCCATTCATATTGGCAGTGGTAAATTTGTTCCTCTCGATCAAATTGCCAAAATCAGCTATGATGCGGAAGACGGGATGATTTGGCGGCGTGATCTCAAACCGACTATCACCGTTCAGGCTGATGTAAGACCAGAAATAACGGGGAATGATGCAACCAAAAAAGTATATGAAGACCTTGCAGCACTGCGTCAGAGTCTGCCCCCCGGTTATAGTATTACGATTGGCGGTTCACTAGAGCGCAGTCAAGAATCCATGGAGTTCTTGCTTAAACCTGTTCCGGTGATGATACTCATCATTGTAACTTTGCTGATGATTCAGCTCCAAAAAGTTTCCCTTATGATCCTCGCTGTCCTCACTGCACCTTTAGGCATTATCGGAGTCAGCCTTTCTATGCTTCTCACTATGCGGCCAATGGGGTTTGTCGCTGAGCTTGGTATTCTAGCCCTTAGCGGCATGATCATTCGAAACTCAGTTATCTTAATCGATCAGATTGAACAGCATATCAAGGCGGGTGAAAGCCCCTGGGATGCTATCATTGACTCTGCTATATTAAGATTTCGTCCTATTATGCTTACAGCAGCTGCTGCCATATTAGGCATGATTCCTTTGATCCCTAGTACTTTCTGGGGCCCGATGGCAGTAGCCATTGCCGGCGGATTGCTAGGTGCGACTATTTTAACATTATTAGTATTGCCCACCATGTATGCTGCCTGGTTTAAAGTAAAACCAAAATCAAATTCTTAAAAGTGGAAAACTCCCGAAAGGCTTAAGAGGCCTTGCAGGAGTTTTCTGCTTTTATAATAAAAGAAAAAATGATAATATGGAAAGTAGAAAGGTGTTTGAATTCCAAAAGATAATTACATGGGTAATCCTACCCAAAAGGGGGCTCACATGATACATAGAAAAAGATATTTGTATTTATTCCTAGCTGCTTTATTTATGTTGAATGCAGCGCTAGGTATTTGCAGCGCTTCCGAAAGAATTAGTTCGGATTCAATAAAGTTTCAAAGAACGGGTTGGAATTTTGATTCTAAAGGGGCAAATGTTTTTGTTGGAACGCTGAAGAATGTTTCTGGTAAAGATGTCGAATTCATTGGGCTAAGGTGCGGTTTTTATGATGCCAATGGAGTACAGCTCGATCATGGCGTTGTCATACTACGGGATGTTTTAAAGGACGAATATGCTACATTCGAGTTCTATCCCTCTGCTCCAGATGGAACAGTTACAGCTACCATAACAAGTGTAGATGTATATATCAAATAATAAAGCTGACACATTCTTAAAAAAATAAAACGATTTGAACCACAAAGGCGCAAAGGACACAAAGGGGGATCATCAGCGGCATTGTGCCTTTGTGGTTCATAAAATCTTACGTTTTTTCACCTACAATGCATAAACACCTGCAAGAACTCAGATGAGAATTTGCAGGTGTTGTTTTTTGTTGTAATCTTAGTGATCAGAGATTCTTTAGCTCTGTGGATTCAGTAATGATTTGATTTACAATACCGTATTCGATTGCTTCTTGTGCGCCAAGCCAGTAATTTCTTTGCGTATCTTTTTCTATCTTTGACAAGGGTTGGCCAGTGCCATCACTAATTAGCTTGTTGATTCTAGAGCGCATTTTAATAATTTCATCAGCTTCAATTCGAATGTCACTGGCTTGTCCCTGGACTCCTCCAAGGGGCTGATGAATCATATAACGAGTGTTAGGCAGAGAATAACGATTTTCTTTAGCCGCTGCCAGATAAATGGTGATGCCGGCGCTGGCAACCCAGCCAGTACCAATCACGATGACGCGTGGTTTAACAAATTTGATCATATCGTGAATGGTATCGCCAGCCTCAACATGCCCTCCTTGGCTATTGATAAACAACTTGATTGGCTGATCTCCCGCTTCTTCTAAGATCAATAGTTGTGCCATTACTTTTGCTGCTACCGCTTGTGTAATTTCTCCAGAAATAATGATAGACCGGGTTTTTAAGATTCTTTCTTGCAGTTTTTCTTGATAACTTTCATTTTCATGGTGTTCCATAAATATCATTCCTTCCTTTTCCTGATTTCTATTGCAATCAAAGTTGTCGAAAGCATATAAGATTGATCTTCTTTATTCTTGAAAGAAATACCTGCTTTTTGTTTGACTCTATACAAAAAATTATAACGACAATCTAAGTCATGGACATTACAAATTGTGATTTATTAAAAAGTAAAGATTATATTTTTAAATTTAAAAATATAAAAAAAAGTAGCAGAAACCTCTTAAATGTAGTAGAATATAACAAATAGATATTTAAATGTAGTTATGACAGACAAACCAGTAGTAAAATTAACATCAAGAATATATATGAAATGAGACTTGGCAATGGCGCCTGGGTTTATTAACTCAAGGTGCTTATTTTTTATATAGAAGATGTAGAAGGAGGAATAAAAAAGGTCAACATGTTAGAGAAACCGTTGCCAAAGAATATTAGGATAGGAAATAGGAGGGTATACCAGTGGATAAACAAGAGAAACAAAATAATGCAGCAGATACGAAAGTTTCCATAAAAGGATATATCGCATTAGCAATGGCTCTAATCGTATTTTCAGGAATATTTGCTGGTGCACAAGGTTGGATTTCAGCATTTGATTTTGACACACTGTGTGGAAAATTCGGAACGATGAAGGATGGAAGTAAAGCAACTTTTGCTGGGATGGGTGGCAATGGTGCCAAAGATGGTTTTTTATTTGCCCTTGGTCTTCTTCCAAGTGTTATGCTGGCTATGGGAATTATTGAAGTTGTAGAGCATCTTGGTGGTCTTAAAGCGGCACAAAAATTACTATCACCAATTCTTCGTCCATTGCTGGGTATCCCCGGTATTACTGGTATTGCATTAGTTTCCAGTCTGCAAAGTACAGATGCTGGAGCGGGAATGACACGGGTATTATATGATACTGGCGAAATTACAGAAAAAGAAAAATTGATTTTTTCTGCCTTTCAATTTACAGCAGGCGGTACGGTAACCAATTATCTAAGTTCAGGTTCCGCTTTATTTTCATTTTTGACGGTACCCATGTCGATACCCTTAGTTGTACTGTTGGTAATGAAAATAGTTGGTGCTAATATTATGCGACTGTATGTAACTAAGTTTTGCAAAGAGGAGCTGAGCTCATGAATGATAAAACAGTAATCGATGTTTTTGTCGATGGTGCAAAAAAAGGCTGGCATGTGGGGATCAATAATATAATCCCAAATGTACTTATGGCGTATGTATGTATTCAAATCTTAAAACTTACAGGGTTATTAGATTTATTAGGGAATGTATTTGCTCCTGTTATGGCTATCTTTGGTTTGCCAGGCCAGGCGATCATGGTATTAATTAGTGCTCTGATGTCAATGGGTGGTGCTGTGGGAGTAGCTCATGCTCTTTATACCAATGGTGTTCTTACTGGTACTCACATTACGATTCTAATTCCTGCAATTTACCTCATGGGGTCAAAGATTCAATACTTAGGTCGCTTATTAGGCACGGTGGGTGTCAATCCCAAGTATTATCCCATTATGTTAGGAATTTCTATTTGTAATGCTATAATCTCCATGTTCATTATGCGACTGCTTGCGTAAAATAAATATAGGAAGGTATTACTATGAATGATTTAGCAAAAAGAGTTAAAGAAGTCTGGAGTTTTCTTCATACTATACCTGAGGTTGGTTTTGAAGAATTTAAAACAGCAGCTTATTTGGCCCAGGAGCTTAGAAAAACAAATTTTGATGTAAAAACAGGAATCGGTGGGACTGGCGTAATTGGAATGTTAGATAGTGGTCATCCAGGACCTACGATTTGCTTGCGTGGGGATATGGATGCGTTAGCCCACCATATTAATAATCAAGACTGTGCGATTCATTCTTGTGGTCATGATGCCCATTCGGCTATGGTATTGACTGTGGCTGAATACATAGCGGCTCAGGGTATTAAAAAGGGTAAGGTAAAAATTTTATTTCAACCAGCAGAAGAAAAATTATTTGGCGCCCTTCGTACCATTGAAGACGGTGCGATTGATGATGTAGATGTTCTTCTGGGAATCCATTTACGACCCATTCAAGAGGCAAAGCTAAATCAAGCGACTTCAGCACTGTGCCATGGGGCCAGTTATGTAATGGAGGCAGAAATTCAAGGCAAGGCTAGTCATGGGGCTAGACCACATTTAGGGATTAATGCGATTGATGGTGCTGCAGCAGTGGTGAATGCCATTAATGCGATTCATATGAATCCAGTTATTCCAGCAACTGTTAAAGTTACAAAACTACAAGCGGGCGGTGCCGCGCTAAATGCCATTCCAGACATTGCAAAGATGGCTTTTGATTTACGTGCTCAAGATAATCTGACTATGGAAGAACTGCAAAAGAAAGCCGTACAAGCAATCGAAGGGGGAGCCTCTAGCGTAGGTGCCCGTGCTGCGGTTCGATTGTTAGGCGGTTGTCCGGCAGCTGTTTATCATGATGATGTCATTGTTTTAGCGAGAAAAGCCATTATAGCTGTGCTGGGAGAAGACGGTTTACTTGATCCAATTACCACGCCTGGCGGCGAAGATTTTCATTTTTTTGCCCAGCATAAACCTAGCTTAAAAACAGGTTATATTGGTTTGGGAGCAGATTTAACGCCTGGATTACATAGTCCGGATATGGTCTTTGATCAAGCGGCACTGATTAACGGTGTTCAAATTCTCATTTATATGGTGAATGAGCTAATTGGTATCGGTAAAGGATAAACGTATGACACGAAGTACATCCGTATATGAAGTAGCACCACTCTAGAAAGAGTGGTGCTACTTAGCGTATTAAAAATTAAAATTGTCTGGATCAGAGCCAACGCGCTGGTTTTGATTTAAAGCATCGATTTGTTCCAGATCTTCTTTGGTCAGCTCGAAATCAAACACATTTGAATTTTCAATGATACGGTGTTCCTTTATTGATTTAGGAATGGTTACGACATCATTCTGCAAGTCCCAGCGTATGATCACCTGAGCTATTGATTTGCCGTATTTGTCAGCAATCCCTTGTAATGTAGGATTATCTAACAGCTTGCCCTGCATCAAGGGAGACCATGCTTCAAACTGGATGCCTTGTTCTTTACAAAAGGCTCGCAGTTCTTTTTGTATGAGGCGGGGATGAAATTCCACTTGATTGATCATTGGTTTGATGGTAGAACCCTGGAATACATCTTTCAAATGATGAACATGGAAATTACTGACTCCGATGGCGCGAACTCGCCCTTCATGATAGATGCGTTCTAAGGCTCTCCATGTATCTTTATATTTTCCTTTTACTGGCCAGTGAATCAGATATAAATCCAGATAATCTAAATCAAGTTTTTTTAGGCTTGTTTGATAGGCTTCTAAGGTGGAGTCGTATCCTTGATCTGCATTCCAGACTTTTGAGGTTACAAACAAGTCTTCTCTAGCAATACCAGCTTCCTGCAAACCCTCTTTAATACCTTGGCCTACGCCTTCCTCGTTTCCGTAAATAGCTGCTGTATCAATACTTCGATAACCATATTTGATGGCAGTCCTTACAGCGTCAACAACTTCAGAACCTTCTTTTACCTTAAAGACTCCTAAACCAAGCCAAGGAATTTTTACTCCATTCGCTAATGTGATTGTATCTTGCAGATTCTTTGCCATAATACGATAACCTCCTATTTTTATTAATACACGTTACATATCTACTAAAGAATACCATTTATATGTTGAGTATATAGTTGATTTTGAATTTCCACAAGTAGGCACTTTTAAGTGACAGATATTTTATCAGTATAAGGCAGTGAATTTCTTTGATGCAGTAAAGCGTATAAAAGAACATGCTTACAACTTGAGACACAGCCAGGTTGCATCTACAATTTTCTTTCCTTCACAGGAAGCAGTTCCGGTTTGTTTGAGTATTTTATCGGTAATCTTAAGATTCTTCACGATCATGGTAACTGGGATATTGGGTTCAACAAAATCGAAAAAACGAGCAGTTTCGATAGATGCTAAACCCCATAAGGCTTTAGTAAATAGTCCTGTGTCATTGACTCCTGCACCGCCGCATTGCACGATGGATTCAATCAGAATGGAATGAGGCACGATTTTTTTGCCAGGGAAATATTCTTGAAAATATAGAAAGGTTGCATCATAAGTTTTCCTTCCTATGATCTCATCTCGATTTGCAGAAATAATTTCGTCAACAAATAAAAATGGATAGCGTTGTGGGAGCAATGTTTCAATAGCCTTCATGCACGAAGCCTCCTAAAAGGATATGTTTATTCTACAGGTAACAGTCCATTGGGGAATAAAAAGGTCAGATTCTCTAGGGAGAGATTCTGACCTTTTTATGATGTGTAAATGTTTTGATTCTTTAAGTTGATTCTATCAATTTTTTCATTTAAATTCAATGATATTCAGGAAGAAAGATGGTTTTCTGCAGCAAAAGCTAGGAGATTTGAGATCAAGAAAAATTTTCTATTTAGTGTTATAATAGAATACACTAGAATTTTAAGGAGGAAGAAAGATGCTTTATAGGTATATTGATATGAATCCTTTTTTGCTTACTATGGGAATCATGCCTGCTATAGCCGTTTTTCTAGGAATATCTGCTATTGTTTTAAAAAAGAAATATATAGCCATCGTTATTTCATTTCTTTTGCCTTTAGTATTTATAACGACAAATCGGGAGACTTTTATTGCCAATCTCGATGCCTGGCTTTTTTGGGGAGTACTATATGGAGCAATTACCTATGGAACTGAAAAGTTATTAGCATATGTAAGAAAGAAATAAATAAAAGAATAGCGATGTCATTTCTCAACTAGAGAAGGTATAAGTTTTGTTCCCTTTGTGTCCTTTGCGTCTTTGTGGTTCATAAATTTATTTTATATTTTAAGGATGCGAAGCGTTTTTTAGGCTGATTCTATCAATTTTTCCATTTGAATTTAATGGTATTTCATCAAGAAAGATAATTCTTTGAGGACAATAATGGGGACGCATTTTCTTATGGCAAAAATCTAGGACCTCGCCAGCTGTCAGAGTTGGCTGATTTTTAACAATCCATGTACAGACTTTTTGTCCCCGTATTGGATCATCAATTCCTCCGACAACGACTTGAGCGATTCCAGGGCATTGGAGCAGAACTGCTTCTACCTGCTCTGGGATTACTTTGATGCCCCCAGTATTGATGATGCCATGCTTACGTCCCAATAAATATAAATAGCCTTTCTCATCTAATCGGCCTAAATCCTCTACAGATGCTTTTGGTCGATAGGCGGGAGCGATATAGGGACTTTCGATCCAGATGATATCATCTTCAATTGAGATGATTACGTGAGGGAATGCCCGGCCTACGGAATCGGGACGTTCTAAAAGATCTTTGGCAGTGGAGTAACTCACATGACCAAGTTCGCTCGCACCATAGTATTCAACGATTTTTGCTGATGGAAAGTACGCTAGGAGGGCTTGGAGAGTCGGCAGATCCATCTTTGCTCCACAGGTTACTAGTGAATGCAGCTTTGGCAGTGGAGCTTTCATATTCTTAAGCAAGATTTTATAGTTTGCAGGCACCATAAAAATAGCACTTATATAGCAGGATTCTATCTCTCGCACCCAGGTGCGAGGCATGTGAGTGCTGGCAAACATCACAGTGCCGCCTTCAAACAGAACATGCAGACAGGCATTCAAGTTTGCAGTATATACCAGGGAACTCACTAAATAGAGAGTATCTGCATTTGAAAGTTGAAAAACCATGCTTTGACTCGGAAAAGCCCTAGTCCAGCTTTGGTGATCACGCCATATTAACTTAGGAGTTCCAGTGCTTCCCGAGCTCAAGGCCCCTAAAAAGAGATCTTCTGGGTGAATCTCTGGCAATAATGGAGTAGAGGCGGCTGGAAGCTGAAAACTTTCATCGATATACAGTGTTAATTGATGAGTATCCATAAGAGCTGCACATACTTCTTCCGAGGTGGAAGTATCGATGAAGACACAAGCGCCTCCTGCTTTGATGATCCCAAAGAAATAACATAGTTGGGAAAGAGGGTCGGCAAGTTTAAGCAAAACTTTGTCACCCTTTTTTATTTGCACTGCAAGGTGATGGGCAAGATCATCACCTTGTTGAGTAAATTGCCGATAGGTAAGACGTATATTGCCATACATGAGACAAATTTTATCTTCTGGCTTTGCATATAAACCATTATAAATCAGCATTTTTTAACACCTTTCAATAAGGGTTGCAATTCCCATGCCTCCTACGGCTCCGATCGCAGCAATTCCCCGCTGGCCGTCTACTTGCTGCAAGGCTTTTAGTAAATGCAGTAAGATGATTGCTCCAGAGGCTCCATAGGGATGACCATAGGCTAAGGCACCTCCCAGCATATTGGTCTTATCCAGACTAAAATTCAATTGACGGCAGCAGGCCAGGATTTTTACGGCAAAAGCCTCATTAATTTCAAGGGCATCGATGTCCTTTACCTGTAATTTGTTTTGCCGCAATAATTTTTGAATGGAGTCAACGGGTCCTAATGGGAAAAGGTTGGGGTCACAGCCACAGCTTGCTGTACCAGTTATCATTGCTTGTGGTTTTAAATTATATTTGTTTACCGCATTTGAAGAGGCCAGGAGAATTAGGGCGGCTCCATCATGTTTTAAGCAGGTATTTCCCGCTGTGATTTTGCCTTCTGCCTTAAAAACCGGTTGCATTCGTTCTAAGAGTTTCAGACTCATACGGCTTCTGATACATTCATCGGAATGAATGACTTTTCCTGCTGTTTGGATAGGAGTGATGATATCCTTAAATACATCTTGTTCTTTTGTCATAGAGGCTCTTCTATGACTTTCAAGAGCTAATGCATCCATATCTTCTCGAGAAATGGACAGATATTCTGCAAGGTATTCTGCTGCATCCCCGACTTCTGGATCACCGACTGCTGGAGTGGAGAAGGGGGCTCTTTCGTAATACACCTGCTCCCCTTGAAAGCGTGGATCAGCAGGATTGAACTGCCGTCTAGGAGCCAGACTCGTGCTTTCGACGCCTCCGGCGAGTAATAGTTCGGTCTGACCCGATTGGATTTGACTAACGGCCAAATTAATAGCACTTAATCCGGAACCGCACTGGGTATCAACGGTAATAGCAGGAATACTATACGGCCAGCCTGCTGCAAGCACCGAAACCCTGGCAATATTACCGCCTGGACCTACCGCATTTCCCAAGATGACTTGATCGATGTCATTTGGCGATAGGCTGTATTTATGAATTACTTCATTTAAGATAATAGATGCGAGTTGTTCAGGCAGTAGATCTTTTAAAAATCCGTCTGTTTTTCCTATGGGGGTTCTCAGACCACCAATCATATATACTGGATTCATCAGTGCGATCCAGCTTTTTGGAGTTGCCGATTCACAGCTGCGCCTACAACCGTTGCGACAAAGGCTTTAAATAAATCTCCTGGTATATAGGGAAGAGCACCGACAGTGAAGGCCTTTTCTAATCCCATGCCTGTAACAAAACCCAGCCATAGTACTCCGAAAGTATAAACAATAATGATACCACCTAATACATTTACGAGAGCCAGACGCCATTTGTTATTGCTTTGTCCTTTTAATAGGGCAATCACAATGGCTCCAGCTAAGAAGCCAAGGAGATATCCACCTCTCGGGCCGACAATAATGCCAATTCCCCCTGTCATACCTGCAAAGACAGGCACGCCTACGGCACCAAGCAGTAAAAAGGTCAATACGCTGTAAGCAGCTTGTCTTACTGTTAGTATGCTGCCTGCCAGCATAATGGCCAGAGACTGACCTGTGACAGGAACAGGACTAATTGGCAGTGGTATGGCAACTAGTCCGAGTACTGCGATTAAAGCTGCGAAAAGTGCTGCATAAACAAAATCAGTTACGTTATTTCTTCTTGACATTATTCTCCTCCATGATCAGCGTAAAAAATACGTTTTAGCCGTTCTAATATTCATAACTCAAGAAAAAGTATAAATGAATCAGATCATCTAGTCAACCATATAAATCAAAAAGGTTAACTAAAGTTGGTTGGGTAAAACTGAATCATTCTTTCAATTGGAGAATGAGAAGATTTAGAGGGAATAACTGCTAGTATGGAGAATATTTTAATAAATGAGTGTGTACAATATGTGCACATGTTTTAGATAAGGAGGAATAGCAGTGGAAAGACAAATCAGAGAGGTAATGCCTGGGTTTTTAGGACTTAGGGAAGCGATGGAGTTATCCCGGGAGGAAAATCGGGATAATCATCGGAAATTTATCAATCCGGAGTTAGTCAATCTTATGGGGCTTTTGAATTTTGACAAGTCCTTTGTAAAAGCGCAAGGGGTATCGATATGGGATAGAGAAGGTCATGAATACTTAGATTTTTTAGGGGGATATGGGGCGTTGAATCTAGGTCATAATCATCCTGAAATCAATGCAGCGCTTGAAGCAGTGCAGGAACTTCCCAATTTGCTTCAAGCATCTTTAAATCCTATAGCAGGAGCGTTAGGACGAAATTTAGCCCTATTCACTCCTGGAGAACTGCAGTACTCATTTTTCTGCAATAGTGGGGCAGAAGCAGTGGAAGGGGCTTTAAAACTAGCTAGAGCCGCGACCGGAAGAATCAAATTTATTTCTTGTGAGAGTTCTTTTCATGGCAAATCCTTCGGGGCTTTGTCGGTAACAGGTCGAGAGAAATATAGGAAGCCTTTTGAACCCTTACTGCCAGGTGTAGATTTTATTCCTTATGGAGATGCCGAAGCTCTGAAAAAAGCTTTGAGTCAGTATGATGTAGCGGCTTTTATCGTAGAGCCCATTCAAGGCGAAGCCGGAATTATTGTTCCACCGGAAGGTTATTTGAAGAAAGTTCGGGATATTTGCAGCAATTACAATACACTGCTAATTCTGGATGAAATCCAAACCGGATTTGGACGTACAGGAAAGCTGTTTGCCTGCGAGGAGGATAACATTGCTCCCGATATTTTATGCTTGTCCAAATCATTTGGGGGCGGATCAACGTCATTAGCTGCCTATACCACAACCGAAGAGATATGGAAAAAAGCCTATGGCAGCGTTGAAAAGGGAACACTGCATACTTCTACTTTCGGTGGAAATTCCCGGGCGGCAGCAGCCGGAATTACCACCTTAGAAATTCTGTTTAGAGATGATTTATCCCGCCAGGCAGCCGAAAAGGGAGAATATCTCATGGGGAAATTGAAGGAGCTGCAGAAGAAATATCCCTTCTTAAAAGAGGTTCGCGGCAGAGGCCTTATCATTGGACTTGAATTTGCTCAGCCTGAAAAGGGGCTGCTCAATCGGCTGACTGGGGGAGCATTAGAAAAATTAGCCAATGAATATTTAGGTGCTATGGTCGCAGGAGAGCTTTTAAATAAACATCGGATCATTACAGCTTATACGTTGAATAATCCGAATGTAATACGCTTAGAACCACCTCTAATTGTATCTTATGAACAGCTCGACAAATTACTGGCGGCTTTAGATGAAATTTTCGCAAATAATAAGGGCTTTGGCGATATGGTGATAGCCAGCAGTAAAACGATTTTGGGGAATTTGATCGGCAGATCATAAACATGGAATAAACCTAGTGTATCCTACAAAGACACTCTATTTTTGTTAAATAATAAATTAAAAGATACTATTTGTCCATTATGAGCAAATAGTATCTTTTTGTAATTCAAGTACTATCAGAAGCGAGATCTTTTGCCTAGGAAAGTCTAAGCCGCTTTTAAAACATGCAGTATACCTTGTGCAAGAGAATCTGAATCACAAAAAATACTTTCAGCAGCCAAAACGCCACCTTGAATAGAACTTTAAGTATTTATAACATTTTTATCTGAGAATTGAATATCATGTTTTATACACGTATCAATAAAACCATGACTTCGTAGTGTCATTGCCAGATAAGGATCTTTAAAATGCACCACTCCAATATCTGTAATGCCCTTGTTCATTAATAACTTAGCTGCTTTCTTACGACGTCAAAATTGTCTATCGTAATAGTATATTGTTCCGAAGCGATTATAAAGTACAGTTGGTATTTTCGGAAAATTATTATGTAAATACTCCATGTCAGATATAGAGGTATTTGCAATGCCGCATTGAAAGTATGATTACTTTGAAGTCCTTTCTCTAAAAATAAAGGGCCACATTTATAAGGGCAAATTACTGTATTTCTAAAGTAGTATATAAAAAATTCGTGTAGAATATTTAGTCACTGGTTGACAGTATATCGATATACTGAATGAATTATGATTATGGTGAAAGGGGTAAGTTTATGGGTAAAGTAATGAAAACAATGGATGGCAACGAAGCAGCGGCGTACATTTCTTATGTATTCACTGAAGTTGCTACAATTTATCCAATCACGCCGTCATCTCCAATGGCAGAACATGTAGATTTATGGTCGGCAAAAGGTAAGAAAAATTTATTTGGTCAAACAGTAAGATTGGTAGAAATGCAATCGGAAGCAGGGGCAATTGGTGCTATGCACGGTTCCTTAGAAGCAGGGACGTTGGCCACTTCTTACACCGCATCCCAAGGACTGCTTTTAATGATACCAACAATGTATAGATTATCAGGACAACTGAAACCGGGTGTACTTCATGTAACTGCACGTACAGTAGGAACTCATGCTTTCTCGATATTTGGCGATCACTCCGATGTTATGGCTTGTAGGCAAACGGGCTTTGCGATGCTATCAACGGGCAGTGTTCAAGAAGTTATGGATTTAGCAGGTATTGCACATCTTGCAGCTATCGAAAGCAGTGTCCCTTTTATGCATTTCTTTGATGGATTTAGAACGTCTCATGAAATTCAAAAAGTGGAATGTATCGATTATAAAGATTTGAGCAGCATGTTAAATGAAGAAGCTTTGGAAGACTTCCGTAAAAATTCTTTGAATCCAGAAAGACCTGTGATGAGAAGCGGGGTAGAAAATCCAGATGTTTTCTTCCAGGCAAGAGAAGCGTCCAATCCATACTATGATAGACTACCTAGTATTGTAGAAAATTACATGAATAAAATTAATAAACTCACAGGCAGAAATTATAAATTATTTAATTATTATGGTGCAGAAGATGCCGAATATGTAATTGTTGCCATGGGCTCTGTAAGTGGAGCCATTCAAGAAACTGTTGATGCATTAAATAAGCAGGGACAAAAAACAGGATATCTGCAAGTTCACCTGTACAGACCATTTTCCTTAGAGCATTTCTTAAAAGATTTGCCAAGTACAATAAGGAAAGTGACTGTATTGGATAGAACCAAGGAGCCGGGTGCGTTGGGTGAGCCATTGTACTTGGATGTTTGTTCGGCATTTATTAATAAGGCTGTAAGACCTCAAATCTTTGCTGGACGTTATGGACTATCTTCAAAAGATGTTACCCCAGCTCAAATTGTAGCTGTTTATAATAACATGATAAAAAATGAGCCCAAAAACCATTTTACCGTAGGCATTCATGATGATCTTACTTATTTATCGTTAACTGTAGGAGAAGAATTAGATCTTGCTGCTGAAGGAACTATTAGCTGTAAGTTTTGGGGCCTTGGTTCAGACGGTACTGTTGGTGCCAATAAAAATTCGATTAAAATCATTGGGGATCATACAGATATGTATGTTCAGGCCTATTTCGAATATGATACGAAGAAATCTGGCGGTATTACAAAATCACATTTACGTTTTGGTAAAACACCGATTCGCTCTAGTTATTATGTAAAAACAGCAGATTTTGTAGCTTGTCATAATCCTTCTTATATTGATAAATACGATATTGTAAGTGATATTAAAGATAATGGCATCTTCTTATTAAACTGTAGCTGGAAGGGAAATGAGCTAGAAAAAAACCTGCCGGCAAGTGTAAAGAGAGCTTTAGTCAAAAAGAATATTCAATTTTATATTATTGATGCAACCTACATTGCGAAAGAAATTGGTTTGGGCAATCGTACCAATACTATATTGCAGGCAGCTTTCTTTAAATTAGCAAGAGTTATTCCTGTGCCCCAGGCTGTTGAATACATGAAAGCAGCAATCCTCAAGTCCTATGGTCAAAAGGGCGATAAAGTGATTCATATGAACTATGCTGCTGTAGATCAAGGAGTCATTGGTGCAGAAAAAATTGAAGTTCCGGCATCTTGGCTTGATGCGGTGGATGCGGTCGTAGCTGCCAATGAAAGTCTGCCCGATTTTGTTAAGAATATTATGATTCCGATCAATGCGCAAAAAGGTGATGATATTCCTGTTAGCGCCTTTGCTGCAAGAGCAGACGGTACATTCCCTATGGGAACATCTGCTTATGACAAGCGAGGTATTGCTGTAGATGTTCCGGAGTGGATTGCTGATAATTGTATTCAATGTAATCAGTGTTCCTATGTTTGTCCTCATGCGGCCATCAGACCTTTCTTAGTCACTGAAGAAGAAACAGCAGCAGCACCGCAGGGATATAAGACTAAAAAAGCCAATGGCGGATCTAGCTTCGGAAAGTATAACTATAGAATGCAGGTAGATGTACTAGATTGCTATGGTTGTGGAAGTTGTGCACAAGTTTGTCCTGCAAAAGAAAAAGCACTTGCTATGAAGCCTTTGGCAAGTCAAAAAGCGGAGATCGAAAACTGGGATTATTCATTGAAACTTTCCCACAAAGAAAACCCCTTAGATAAATTTAGTGTAAAAGGAAGTCAATTCGAACAGCCCCTCCTTGAGTTTTCTGGTGCATGTGCTGGCTGTGGTGAAACACCCTATATGAAACTGATGACCCAGCTTTATGGAGATCGAATGTATGTAGCGAATGCAACCGGCTGTACACAAGCATGGGGCGCAGCTGTACCATGCTTCCCGTATACCGTCAATAAAGATGGGCATGGTCCTGCATGGTCAAACTTTTTATTTGAAAGCAATGCTGAATTCAGTTTGGGTATGTGCTTAGCGGTTCAACAGCAAAGACAAAGACTTGCTATGAAGTTAGAAGAGTTGTCAACGCTTACGAAGGATGAGACACTCAAAACAGCAATCAGCAAATGGCTGGAAAATATTGACCAAGGTAGTGTAAGTAAAGTCGTAAGTAACTCTTTAGTGAAGGCTTTGGAGTCAGCAGATCTTAGTGACGAAGAATTGGCCTTAAAAGAAAACGTATTGAATAACAAAGAACATCTTGTAAAAAAATCCTTGTGGATGTATGGAGGCGATGGCTGGGCTTATGATATTGGTTATGGCGGCTTAGATCATGTGCTGGCATCCAGAGAAGATGTTAATATTTTAGTGGTTGATACAGAAGTATATTCCAACACAGGCGGACAATCTTCAAAGGCTACTCCTATTGGTGCAGTGGCGCAATTTGCTTCATCAGGGAAAAAGATTCAGAAAAAGGATCTTGGTATGTTGGCCATGACCTATGGTTATGTATATGTTGCACAGGTTGCTATGGGAGCCAACCAATCACAATTAGTCAAAGCATTGCAAGAAGCTGAACAATTTAAGGGACCATCACTTGTTATTGCCTATGCGCCATGTATTAGTCATGGATTGACTAAAGGAATGGGGTATACCCAGCTGGAATCCAAAAATGCAGTTGAAGCAGGATATTGGCATCTGTATCGATATAACCCAATGCTTAAAGAAGAGGGCAAAAATCCATTTATTCTGGATTCGAAAGAACCGAAAGCAAATTTTAGAGATTTCCTGATGGGAGAAGTACGGTACTCATCCTTAGTGATAAATTTTCCTGGAGAAGCAGAAGAATTATTTACAGCAGCAGAAAAAGCGGCTAGAGAAAAATACGAAGCTTATAAAGAAATGGCAGCAAAGAAGTAAATAAAGGCAATGAAAAACTCCTTTTTGAGCAAGTAGTGCGATAAAACCAATATAACGCCAAAGCTCCTGCAGAAGTTATTAATTTTGTAGGAGCTTTGACGCTATATAAGAGTAATTGTCTATTTAGAATCATACAATTCAATGCCCACCATTCGCATCAAATATTTTGCATTGGTAGTTGTGCAGCGTCCACTGCGAAGTTTGTAATCAAACTGTATTTCATTATTTACATAGCTTTCGGTGAAATGATAATTTACGATTTTATTACCAGCTTCATCTTCTAGATTGCAGAGTTCAAAATCATGGGTGGAAATTAGTCCAATCACCCATGGTTTATTTAAATTCTTTAACACACTGGTAGCTCCAATTAGTCTATCGATTGAATTGGTACCGCGAAATATTTCATCAATTAAAAAAATCATGTCCTGCTTTTCATGTGAAAAGTCGATGATCATTTTTATGCGCAGCAGTTCGGCGTAGAAGGTGGATATACCGCTGTTTAAATCATCGCTGATTCTCATAGACGTAAAAATATTCATAATGGAACATTCCAGCTTAGTAGCGCAGACAGGGGCTCCGCAATAAGCCAAAACAAGATTGATTCCGATTGTCCGTAATAGAGTCGTCTTTCCTGACATATTCGATCCGGTTATGACACAGAGATTATTTTTGATTTCAATATTGTTGCGTATGCTTTTATCTTCAACGAGTAAGGGATGTCCAATGTCTGTTGCGGAAAATGCTAGGTTCTGCTCTACGAAATCAGGAAAAGCCCATTGTGGATGTATTTGTGAAATGACACCCAGACTTGCAATTGCTTCAAATTCGCCGATGATTCGAAACCATTTTCGGATCATTTTACCATTTTCTTTCTTCCAAGCTTCTAATGCAAATACACAATGAAAATCCCACAGTAAGAGAAAGTTCATAAGACAAAATGAAATGAAATTATAACGAAACTCGCTTGCAGCAACTATTCTTTCAAGCTGTTTTATTTGCAGTGAGGCAGATTTCTCAGCGTGAAACAATTCTGTTTGCAGGTGCATTAAGTGTCCATCTTGAAAGTTTTCTTTTTCAATTAGTTGAATGAAGTGATGGAACGCTTTAATTTTTTCTTTAAATTGAAACACCATATATAAGGTCAATGCATTCTTTGAAAATCCAATGGCTGTAATCACCATTTGTATAATAATTAGAATTAGCGGTACATAAATCGAAATCAGAAAGCCATTAAAGAATAAAACCATCGTTAGAATTGTTGCTGCAGGTACGATATAGAATATAATTTGCAGCAACTTTGTATATGACGGAGAGGATTTTTCTGCGTAAGCAATCAAAGTATCCGGATCATTCTTAACTTCAGCGGTAAGCATGCCTATGGACTGTAATTCTTCTACGAACTTGTCCTTTTGTGCCATTTCAGTTACAGAATTCTGACGTTTTTTTATAAGTGGGATATTTTTCTCAGGAGCAGTAAGAAGATCTCGTAATTGCTTTCTGCCATGGAAAGTATAAGTAACATTCATCCACTGAAACAAGGATTTTGCTCCGAAGAGATCCAAATCACTTGTATAGGGATGATTAGGATCTATAAATTCCTGCCCGTTATCTGTAAAATCAATCCAGCTTCCATCCATTCGGCTAAGATACTTTTCATTTATTTTAATTTTACAGATGAGCTTATTGAGTTCTCTTCTGATCTTTTGATGCTTGAAAACAAAATAACCAAAGAGAAGAAGGGATAAAAATAAGGCAGAATACCCATAAAGGGATTCAGCTTTAAGAAATGAAAAGCCAGTAACTCCTGCGCCTATTAAAAACACGAGCATTCGTATATTGCTAGTCTGATTAAATCGCTTGATTTGCTTTTCTTTTTGATCTTGATAGTGCTGCAAGCGATTTATAAATTTAGTATTGATTGACATATGTCCTCCTTTATTACTGAACAAACCACAGAATGATTTAGATCGTCTAATTATTAATATTATTTACCATTTGAGTATAAAACCCTTTAAAGTATTGTGTAAGTGTGCAGTATTTTGTAAGGGAATATCTGGGGGTATTCTTTGTTTTAAGCAAAGTCATGTTTATTCTTGTGGAAACTATTGCTAAGTGGTAGAATTGGATAGTTGCTATTTTAATAGTAGTGTATCTTTTATTGACTAAATAGTCATTTATTTCACTTGAGCGGAGGTTTTAGATTGAAATATTGTAAATGGTTCTTACTTGTGGGTGTTTTGTTGTCATATTTCATTACCCCTTATTTACCTGTTTCATGGGGGTGGGAAAATAGTCTGTTAGAATGGCTGCAGGTTGCCATATTAGTACTCGGTCTACTTTTAACCTGCGTATGGTGGGAGGAAGCCAGGTCAGCCGGAGATATTCCTGCTGCTCGCTTTCTGATTGGGGCTATACCTTTATGGTTATTGATGATTGGCAGAGAATTAAGCTGGGGGAGAGTATTTTATCCCAGTGGTTTTCATGCTATTGATGGCCCTTCTTTTCTTCCACTATCCCAATTGCCTTACGGTCCCTTTGTCAATCCACTGCTTGTGGTAATAATAGTAGTGTGGCTATGTGCGGTCATTAAATACGGCTTATATAAAATTCCCTATAAACTAATGCAAGAGCGCAGATTTCCCGTCACTGAGCTGGTAATTACGATTTTTGCATTTATATCTGCAGAGCTAGGCGAAAGGCATTTACATCTTCAGAATATGGAAGAATTTGATGAATGTCTTGCCTATCTAGGTTTAATCTTGACTTCTTTTTGTGTGAAAAATGCTTTACGTAAGACAATACAAAAATAATTTGAGCCAGTATCTAGAACTTTAGATACTGGCTCAAATTATTTTTGTCATTCAGCCTTGTCTTAGCTGATTGCTGTTTAAGTTTGCAGTACTCATATTTTGGCAACTGGAAATTGAATATAAAAGGTAGTTCCCCCTTCCTGTGTATTAACCGTAATTGCAGCATTATGACGTCTCGCGATGTTATAACAAGTGGGGATGCCAAGCCCGGTTCCGCTAGCCTTAGTACTTAGAAAGGGTGTACCCAGATCTTTTACTATATTAGCAGGGATACCGCAGCCATTATCTTCAATAGCTAAGACGACTTGCCCATCCTCAAGATAGGTTAATATACTGACCTTACCGTTAATTCCAGTGGCCTCAAAGCCGTTGCGGACTAAATTTAAGATGAGTTGCCGGATTTCATTCGTATTCAATAGGATGTTAGGCATATTAGGATATAAGTGCGTTCGTAAAGACTTAGCCTGGGAAGCAGCATCAGCTTCCAGCAATGGAGTGAGAGTGTGGATGACTTCATTCAAGTCATGAGCAACTAAAGGTGCTGTTTTATTCTTGGCTAAGGATAAGAATTCAGTAATGATCTGATTGGCCCGGTCTAATTCCTCAATCATAAGTTCAAATTTAGACTTTTCCTCAGAGTAATTCTTTTTTTGCGCGAGTAGCTGTAGATATCCCCGCACAGTCGTCATCGGATTACGAATCTCGTGGGATATTCCTGCTGCGATTTGAGATACCAGTTTCATTGTATCAAGTCGGCCTAATTCCTCCCGTATCTTTTTCTCTTCTGTTATGTCCTTATCGATTTCAATGATCTCCTGAGAGCCGCCGCTTGTTTTTCTACGTAGAAGCCAGCAGCTTCTTACTGTTACTTGTTTATGGTCTTTAGTTGTATGCACAAGTTCTCCCACCCATTTTCCTTTAGCAAGCACTTCTTCATTGATGCTGGCAATTGGGATGGGAAACTGGGTTTTGAGCAAGGTCTGGGATATCTTAGATAAGGCCTCGTCTTGTGTCCATCCGTAGCCTCGTGCAGCGCCTTGCCCCCAAAAGCTGATTTTCCCGTTCAGGTCGTGTATAAATGTGTAATCAGGGTCTAGGTTTAATAAAAGAATTTGTTCCTCAAGCAATTTTTTATATTCCAGTTCTTTTTGTTCAATCGCTTTATGCTCTGTTATATCTCGAAAATAGATGGAGAGCCCCTCTGGTGAAGGATAGCCATGTACCTCTAGCCATGCATCAGTACTATTTGACTTTGCTTCGAAATGGACGGCAATATTTTCTTTCTTGGCTTTATGGTACTCATCATAATAAGGTTGGACACTCGTAAAACAATCCCATATTTTTTTGCCTAGCATATCTTGGGAATTACAAAACCAGAATTTTTCTGCAACGGAATTAATGTATGTATACCGCCATTCATTATCTAATGCGAAAAAACCATCTGTAATACGTTCTAACATTTGGTGAATTTGGTCGTAGGCGGAAGCTGCTTTTTTTTGCGCTTCGATTCTAACCAGATTTTCTGGGTGAAGCTCATCAATCGTATTTTCTAACTTTTTGTGAACCCACCAATGGGAGACTGCAGCACCAATTCGTTCCCCCAGCATCTCTAAATAGTTGATCATTTCTTTGGTGAATAAATTTTTTCGATTGTCGTTGATTTGTATGAGACCAATGATTTCTTCTTTGATTTTAAGAGGCACGAGTGCAACGGATTCATAAGCACAACAACGACCTCGCATTTTGCCTTGCAGATCTTCCCGTGATGTTTCTGCTACAAGTTTTGAAGTACTATTTGACCAGAAACTACCGCCTGTTGAGAAAAATGGCATCGAAGGGTTTACATTTTCCCTCATCCCTTGTTCAGCTTGCGTATGTTTAAAGATATCCAGCGTTTGCTGTGCTAGTAAATCCAATAATTGAAGGGATTTAGCATCTGGCTGGTGAGGAGTACGGTGATAGGTCGATAAAATCCCCAACAGTTGCCCCGTATGACTGAATATAGGGATGGATTGCATTGATCGTATACCAGCCGCTAACATGACTTCTAGGGACTGAGAATCGATCAAGGAGTTTTGGGTGATATCTTCAATAATTATATGTTCGCAGCACTTAAGAGCCAAACCGCAAACAGTTTGACTTTTGTGAGCGCTGTCAAAGTAACTAAGAAAGGAGTGATCAAAGCCATGGTGAGCAATTATTCGAATAACACCGGAGCTCTCATCAAGAAGTTGAAGGGTACCTCTATCGGCTTGCATGATCCATATTGCTGTTTCAATGATTTCGCCGAAGATTTTTTTCATCTCTTCTTGACGCATAACACATAGACTGATATTGTGCATCTTTTTCATAACTGTTAGCTCATTAGACTGATCGTCTAGATTTTCATACATTAATTCATCCACACTCCTTAGCAGCTAATCTTCAAATTCAAAAAACTTGGTCTTCTTCTAGTAGTGTAATTGCTAATTAAAATTGAAGATAAGTTCATATAACATTGAAGAAATTATACAGTGATACATTTCGTTTTATAGGAGGACATTTCCTTTAGATTCCCATAATTTTAATTATGGGAATCTAAAGAGTCAAAGTCAGCAAGCCGAGCCAATAAAATTTCTTCTTTGATGACTAAGAAAAGAAGAACCTGCAGATACTCTTACATATCAACAGGTATTATTTATAGCCTAGACCAGTATAAGTTGCTTTAATTGGGGAAGTTATGAGGGGGAGTATAGGTGGCAGCTGTGTTAGCTAAAACACGTAAAACATTTGTGCGTACTTTCTTTTCCAACTCTTTTAACCGTGATATTGTGATACTCTTGATTGTTAGTATTATCATTGGATCATCCTTGGCGAATCTAATCGCCATGTCAGCAAATACATACTTTTCTGAAACTATATCTACCCTTGTTGGCGATTATGGAGAATTTGATCTGCTGATCAATGTAAGAGAAGAGATGAAACAAAATGGTCAGGCTCAGATTGAAAAAGTAATTGAACAAGTTTTTCCTGGGGGAAAAATAAAAGAGGGGCCAACCTTAAACGGGCTGACCAGTTTTTTAGTGGGCCTACCAGCACAAAATAAAACAAAACAAACCTATGAAAGCATTGACAGTATTTTTGGCAGTGTTCCAGGTCGTTCGGGGATTAGTATTATGACTGAACCACGAGTAACCTTAAAGGCGGTGCCAGAAGGAGCAAAAAATACAATCATTGAACAAATTATGCAGATTGATGGCGTGCTATTTGCTTTTCGCGATGGCGGTTCCGTTACTGTTATTATTCAATCCATTAGTAAATCGGCTTCTGTCAATGCCGAGATTGAAAAATTACTCAGTCAGTATCATACAATTGATATTGCATTTCCAGTTGGTAGTGAACCTGAGAACTCTATGCGTTTAGGTGAGCAGATTGCCAATGCAATACGAGAGGAAAAGGCAGTTGGTTACGCTGAAAGCGTTTCCGTGGACAGCAAAAGTAGTGATATGGTGTATTTAGTGAGTTCGATGATCGAGCTAAAACGTTTTTTGACTGCTTTTGCTACCAAAGCTAATATTACTCCAGCAGCTGGAGTTACGTTTATGCTTGGTGATACCATTGCATTTCAGGGAACGGCTGCCAGTGAGCTTGTTTCTGGTGCGCCCCTGGATTCCGCAAACGTGTTAGTAAAAGTAACAATGGTAAAGAGCGGTGGCTCAGCTGAAGGGATGGTTATACAAGGTGATGGAACCCAAGCGGCCAATGGGCAAGGACATGCTGTTATCAATAATGTTATTGGAAATCTTGTCGGAACAGCCGTTTTTCACAATCCTCGCACTCAATTAGGAAATGCCTTGAAAGAAACATCGAGCTTGGTTCTTCAAATTCCCAAGATCGCTCAAGATGCTCAAAATATGACTGGCGTTGCCAATAATGCGCTGAATAGTTATAGTGGCAGTATTACTGCGGTAGAAGAGACTTTAAGCAGCTTGGCTAAGGCAGAAACAACGATTGAAGCAGCAACAAGCGGTTTAGCAAAGCTCGATACCAGTGCCATTCAGTTGCAATTGACGAATTCTTCACGTGCTATGGGCAGCCTTGTCAGCACCTTGCAAATTATCCGATTATTAAATCCTGAGGTATCATCTTCCATTAACCAACTGACTGCAACACAGCAAAATCTAGTGACTCTGCAAAATACACTGAGCGCAGTTGATAATGTGGCAGCCGATGCCCGCCGGGCGCGGGCAGCTATTGATGGGATCGTAGCCAATGGCAATAGTATGGTCACTAATTTACGTACTTTTGATGTGAATGGAGCTCGTCAGACCCTTAATGAAACTGGTACTGGCATTGTCCAATTGCAGCAATTTAACACACCCCTTATTGCAGCTCAGTTACAGTATCTGGGAGCAGCTGTTCCAAATTTGAAAGATGAGGAAATCAGCCGATCAGCCAATTTAATGGATCAGTTTATTGCAGGACAGGTAATACCCAGTCAACGTATTCAAATTTTGACAAAAAGCAATATTACAACGGACTTTGCAGGACCTATTATCTATCGAGTAGTAGGGCATAACAATGTGTCATTATATACTTCTGCTGTGGGTATCATTGAGCCTGATCCCCGGGCCGAAGTCATGACGATTTTGATGCAAGTGAAAGCGATTTTAGCCGGCATGGTTTCGCTGATTGCTGTGATGATATTCTTGACTCTTGATCATACAGCCATTATGACCGTCATTCGTCGAAAATGGGCAGTCAATCAAGCACCTCGGGCTAAAGGGGTCAGACGAGTGGTGCAAGGTGTAAAAAATAGTTTTACTGCACCGGAATGTATCTATGGTATGGGGATTGGTGCACTATTGCTTACGGCAATGTTTGTCTTGTCTGGCGGTGGAATTCCCAATTTGCCGTGGATTGGCGTACCATTTCTAGGAGCGGTTATGGGGTTATTACTTGCAAATAATGCAGAAAAAATTAGTCCAATTGCCATTGATGAATTAACTGCTGGAGAGTCACTTGGACTATCTTTTGATGAGGTAATGCGAGAAATTGTCATACCCAGTGGGCGCCCGGGACTCTTGCAAACCATGAATCGCCGTAAAATGAAGTTTAAATAAGCTGGGTGGATTAAGATGCTTGTTATTCAAAATCTTTATAAACAATTTGGCAGTTTAGTAGCTGTTAATGAATTTAATCTTAGGGTAAAAACCGGGGAAACCGTTGTACTAATGGGACCATCTGGATGCGGGAAATCAACTGCCATTCGCACAATTAACCGTTTAGTAGAGCCGGATCGCGGCTCTATCATGCTAAATGAATCCAATATTCTTGCAATGGACCCGGATGAATTGCGACAAGCCCGCAAACGGATTGGTTTTGTATTTCAGCATTTTAATCTGATTGGACGTTTAAGCGCCCTTGAGAATGTTATGTTGGGATTAGTGATGAGCGGCGTGGAACGGGAAAATGCTGAAAGTCGGGCAATGGAGTCGTTGCGTAAGGTTGGTTTAGATAACCATCTGGATCACAAACCAGATCAGCTGTCAGGCGGGCAGCAGCAGCGTGTGGGAATTGCTAGAGCGCTGGCTTATGAGCCGGAGCTTATGCTGTGGGATGAGCCTACTGCGTCCTTAGACCCAATTCTAGTACGTGAAGTATTAGTAGTAATGGAGGAGTTGGCCCGTTATCGTGCCAGTACTATGATTGTAGTAACTCACGAATTGCCTTTTGCCCTACGGGTGGCTGATCGAATTGTACTTATGGATAATGGAAGCATTGTAGAAGAAGGCAAACCCTCGCAGGTGTTTGTTAGTCCTGTCTCGGATATTGGAAAAAAGTATAAAGAATTGATTGAATATCAAATGAATACCAGTGCACAAAGCTTATCGGGTAAGCTGTAAGGGTAAGAGTTCAATGTCTTACTGGCAGTCTTGCCGAAAAAGTTGCTTAATGATAAAATTAAGCATGCTTTAATTTTTATTGTTGAAAGTGATTTATAAAATGGAATTTATACCTGCAAAAACAATTATATCTGGTTATGATACTGGTGATAATTGGTTTGGGAAAAATTATACTATGAATATTTACAAAGGCTGCTGCCATGGTTGTATCTACTGCGACAGCCGCAGTAAATGCTATCAAGTGGAGAATTTTGATGAGGTAAGGGCAAAGGAGAATGCTCTTGCCTTGATTTCATCTGAGCTGAAATCAAAACGCAGGACTGGAGTGGTAGGAACCGGTGCAATGAGCGATCCATACAATCCTTTTGAAAAGAAATATGGTTTAACAAGAGGAGCTATAGAGTTAATTCATGCTAACCGTTTTGGTATTTGTATTGCAACCAAAAGTGACTTGATCATAAGAGATATTGATTTACTAAAGTCAATAAAAAAGCATTCGCCAGTGATTGTCAAAATGACCATTACCACTGCGAATGATATACTTTGTAAAAAAATAGAGCCGAATGTAGCAGACTCCTCCAGGCGATTTTCTGTCATTAGACAGCTTTCAGAGAATGGGATTTTTACTGGGATATTACTTATGCCCGTACTTCCATTTTTAGAGGATAATGAGCATAATATCAGTGAGATGATTCGCCTTGCACATGAAAATGGAGCTAAGTTTATATATCCCTTGTTTGGAGTAACCCTAAGGCAGAATCAGAGAGAATGGTATTATCAAAAGCTTGATGAACACTTTCCTGCTCTTCGGCAAAAATACATCCGTCAGTTTGGCAACGAATATGAGTGCCCTTCACCAAACGCAAAGCTGCTGTGGCAATTGTTTCAAAATCAATGTAATCGATTTGGAATTCTTTATAGAATGGATGATATTATCAAAGGCTATAAAAAAGGGTATGAGGACAATCAGCTTTCATTGTTCTAGAAGCCAATATTATAAAGTCCTGCAAGAACTCAAAAGAGATTCTGCAGGACTTTATTGTTATTATTTTTCATCTCAATGAAAGAAAAACTATAAATATTGGGAATCCTATAGAAAAAACGAGTATGTGAGGTAATCATGTATTGTGATTTTTGTGGTAAGAAACCTTCTTATAATGCAAAATACTGTCGTTACTGTGGCCAGAAATTAAAAGAGTATTTAGGCGATACTCAACCTTTGCCTGTTATCAATGAAGCAATGATGCATGGTCATAATGCTAAACAGCAAATCATGACCGTTGCACCTGAACCATGGTATAAATCAATAGTTCCTAAGAAAACAGTAACCAATCGATCTAAAGCATGGCGAATTGCATATGATTCGTTTGCTTTGGCAGTGCTTGTCGGGCTGCTATATATATTGGCAACATTTAAAACGATTCAGGAGTACCAAGGTTTAACAGCATTATGGGGCGTACTATGGGCTAGCTACATATGGTGGAAGCGTTAAAGCACATTTGGTTTGGCACTCTCCTTTTGGATAGTAGCACACAAAAAGGTGCATACTATACTTCTTCATATATTTATATTATTATATATACATAAGGATTTTGTAAAGCAAAATGAAAAACAAAGGAGATCATAGTTATGACTATATTTAATGAGATTAAACCTGAGGAATTTGAACAGAGCCCTTTTAAAATGATAGGAAAAGACTGGATGCTGATTACTGCAGAAAAAGAGGGAAAGCAGAATACTATGACCGCTTCTTGGGGTGGATTTGGTGTAATGTGGGCAAAAAATGTCGCTTACATTGTGATTCGCCCACAACGCTTCACTAAAGAGTTTATCGATCAATCAGATACCTTTTCCCTCACTTTTTTTGATGAAAGTTTTAGAAAAACCTTAAGTTATCTTGGAGCAAAGTCTGGCAGAGATGAAGATAAAATAGGAAAATCTAATCTGACGGTCCTTCATGCAGATGGTATTCCGCTCTTTGAAGAAGCAAATATAGCGATTCTTTGCAAAAAATTATATGCACAAGAATATAAACCCGAATGCTTTATCGCGCAAGATCTTAACGAAAAATGGTACCCTGATAAGGATCACCATACTTTATATATTGCAGAAGTTACTAAAATTCTTGTTAAAAAGTAACGAATACTTGCTCGTATAAGACTCATCGTGGTTTTCTACATAAATTAGATAACATTCAAAAAGCACTGGTCTTTCCAGTGCTTTTTTTTTACACTTTGCGTTTTTGTGGTTCAATTCGTTTTTATCTGTTTTTAATATTTACATTCATCTTTGGTAAATACTAATCATTAGGAGGGGATCGTATGAAAGAAAAAAAACATTGCAAAACAAAACGCCATTATAAGAAGATTGCAGCTGCGATTGGCAGTGCTGCTGTTGTTGCAGCTTCCATTATTCCTGGCATAGCTGCCATTCTTCCATCTTCAGGAACAGCGCCAGAGGCATCGCCTGTTACACAGGAAGCTACGCCTGAACAAGCAGACCAGCTTGCGCAAAATGAACCGTCGGAAGAAGCGGGAGCAAAGCAGGTTTTAAACATTACAGCGACTGCATATGCTCCAGGACCTCATGACAACGATCAGTGGGGTAATAAGACTCATATGGGGACACAAATCAGACCTGGAGTAATCGCGGTAGATCCTAGAGTAATTCCCCTCGGTTCACGAGTCATGATAAAGTATCCTGATGGAACGAAAGAGTACGCGGTAGCCGAGGATACAGGCGGAGCGATTAAGGGGCATCGGATTGATATAGCAAAATGGACAGTGAAAGAAGCCTATCGATTTGGCATTAAACCGGTGAAAGTATATGTGTTGCAGACTCCGTCGCAAAACAGTAGAAATCAGGCATAATTCCATAGCCTTTCTCGCTGCACAGCAGAATAAGGGTCTATAGTAACCTTAGCCATACATTTGGCTAAGGTTGTATTTTTGCAGAAATAAGACATTGTCACCTTGTTTTGCAATCTTACATAGGATAGAAAAGAGAGGATCTAGGAATGGGATTTGAAAATCAGAAAGGAGGGCTCTTTTTATGTTGATTCCAAGTGAGTTACAACTGTTTTTCTGGGTTTTAGGATCTCTTCTTGCAGCCAATGTATCGATGATGGCATTCTTTGTGTTGTTTGCTACGTTATCTGAAAGCAAGCTAAAAGGAGTGATCCGAAGGATCATTTTGGAGCTGGATGCACTTGCAGATAAAATAGAAAACAGTGAAAAACGAAATCGAGCTATACAGCAAATAAATGAAACATTAGGATGGAAAAAATTTGTAATTCCATCGATACTCATTGGCTGGGTTACTGATATGGAAGTTGCTGCAATTCGTAAAATGCAGCAATCCATCGATTCATCCAACCGAACAGCCACAAGACAAGTAACACTGACAGAGCTGAAGCAACTGGCCTTGCAAAGCAAAAACACTCTTTGGTCGGCAGCCAACAGCATGAATCGGGATGTAAAATTATATCTGCACTGGTCAGGAGACCACTATGGTCAATTCTTTGATGATTATCATATTAATATCGATCAGGATGGCAGTATTCACGTTACTACCAATGATTTCTCGCAAACAAAATCCCATACCTATAAGAGAAATACAGCTTCAATTGGTATTTGTTTAGCTTGCTGTTATGGTGCGACGACAGATAATGTTGGCAGTGAACCGCCAACAGCGATGCAGATCGAATCCATGAGTCAAGTGATCGCTGTGCTGTGTAAGGCACTGGATTTGACAGTCGATATTTATCGTGTTATGACCCATGCAGAAGCAGCAAACAATCTCGATGGTCTAAATCCGAGCTACGAAAGCAACGGTTATCCTGATGGAAAATATGGACCTGGTTTTAGTTGGGAGCGATGGGATTTGTGGTATATACCTGGTGTTGCAAAAGGGGAAGGCGGCAATGTTTTGCGTGGAAAAGCAATTTGGTATCAATATAATGGAGTAGGCTTGTAGAAGCCTACTCCCAGTTTTGGTCAAATATGTTTGCTTCGTGTCTTTTACAAAAATTTATGAAAATAAAATTAGTGAGCAGGAATCTAAGAGGAGTGCAGCGAAAGAATAACAACAAATAGTTTGTTTATTCGATAAACTAATTGTTGCAAATATAGGAACAGGACAGAGGATAATATGAAAACTGCTGATCAAGTGTTAGTAAAACAGATTAATAAAATGATTGTATTAAATACCATATATAAAAAAAGACCCATATCCAGGGCAGAAATTGCGAAAGTCACCGGACTCAATAAGTCAACAGTGTCTGCTTTAGTGGATGAACTGCTTACGGAAGAGTTGGTTTTAGAAATGGGAACGGGTGAATCACAAGGCGGTCGAAAGCCAGTCAATCTTTCTATCAATAAAGAGGTTGGCAATATTATCGGTATTGATTTAGGAGTCAATTACATCTTAAGTATTATGACAAACTTTGCAGGGGAAATTATTTGGGAAAAGCGCATTGATTTGCAGCATACCCATAACTCACCGGGGCAAAGAATTGCCGATTTGCAAACCTTAATTCGGGAAACGATTGAGAATGCATCCCAGACGGTTCGCGGTATCATTGGCATCGGAATTGGTGTCCCGGGTATTGTAAATTATGAACAGGGACTGATTTTATCGGCACCTAATTTAGGGTGGGAGAATATTGAACTTAGATCAATTATTGAGCAGAAATTTGGCGTCCCGGTGTTTATTGATAATGAAGCGAATGCTGGTGCCATTGGGGAAAAATGGTTCGGTGCAGGGAAAAGAGCAGATGAGTTCTTATACATTAGTGCAGGCACGGGAATAGGAGCGGGAATTATTATTAATAATGAACTTTATCGCGGGTCAAGGGGATTGGCAGGTGAAATTGGGCATATGACAGTCTCTCTTGACGGGATACCTTGCTCTTGTGGCAATACAGGCTGCTTAGAAGAATATTCTTCGGAAAAAGCCCTATTCCGCTATATGAAAGAGCATATATGTGTGGAAGAATTGACCATATTTAATATTATAGATAACGCTATTGCAGGGGACGATGTATCTCGAAGGGCATTTGAGTATGTGGGTAAATACCTTGGTATTGGCGTGGCCAATCTTATTAATGCATTCAATCCTCAGCTTGTCATCATTGGAAATAGTCTGCCTTTAGCCGGTGATATTTTAATGGATGAATTGAGAAAAGAGGCTGGGAAACGCTGTTTTGCTTCTAAATATTTTTCGGTGAAAATCCTGCCTTCTCAGCTTAATATGCATGCCTGTGCAATGGGAGCTGCTGCATTGGTCATTTCCAGACTCTATGCGTCACCGGTTTCATGAATATGCTTTTTGCAGCTGCTAACTAAAATATTTAGTTTTAGTTAGCAGGAATATGCATGTAAACATCGAATTAGTTTATCTGACCAACAAACAATAAAGATAATAGCATGAATCTAAGGGAGGTGATACCATTTCGCTATATTTTTTTATTTAGTTAGTTTATCGGAGCAACGAACTTATGTAGAAGTAAGGAAAAAGTTGTCGAATGATCAAAGGGGGGATAAGGCGGAATGAGCTTTTTAGGAATTGATTTAGGCACATCTTCTGTAAAACTGCTGTTACTAAATAAAGCGGGAAGTGTATTACGAACAGTATCAAAAGAGTATCCTGTCTATTATCCTAAGGTCGGTTGGGCGGAACAAAGTCCTATGGATTGGTGGAATGCTGTCCGTGAGGGAATCCGAGAGATTTTGACTGAGCCTCAAAACATGCCAAGTAAAGTAGAGGGAATTGGCTTAAGTGGGCAGATGCATGGCTTGGTCCTGCTTGATAAAGACAATCATGTGCTGATGCCGGCCTTATTATGGTGTGACCAACGTACTCAGGATGAATGTGATGAGCTAAGTGAAAGATTAGGATCAAAATTGTCCGAATATACAGGCAATAAGGCGCTTACAGGGTTTACCGCTCCTAAGGTTCTATGGGTAAGGAAGAATCGTCCAGAGATTTATGAGCAGATCGAGCACGTTTTATTGCCCAAAGATTACATACGATGGAAATTGACAGGGGAATATGCAACAGATACATCCGATGCATCGGGAACCTTGTTTTTTGATGTAGCCCATCGTTGTTGGTCGTCAGAAATGCTTAATATTCTGGGTTTATCAGAGGAAAAACTGCCTTCATGCTATGAATCCTATGAGGTAACGGGCAGCGTAACAAAGCAGGCTGCACAGGAAACGGGACTTCATAGTGGTACTATCGTTGTCGGGGGCGGTGGTGATCAGGCGAGCGGCGCGGTAGGTACAGGTGTGGTAACGGTCGGTACGGTGTCGGTGGCATTAGGTACCTCGGGTGTGGTATTTGCCTGCCAGGAGAATTATTCTGTTGACAGCGAAAATCGCCTCCACTCTTTTTGTCATGCCAATGGAAAATGGCATGTCATGGGAGTCATGCTATCTGCTGCGTCCTGCTTGAAATGGTGGGTCGAAGAGGTCTGTCAATTAGATGATGCTGGTTATGCTGTCTTGCTGGAAGAAGCAGCAAGAGTTTCGCCTGGGAGCGAAGGATTGCTCTTTTTGCCCTATCTAATGGGAGAACGAACTCCCTATAGTGACCCAAATGCTAGGGGAACTTTTGTAGGGCTGACTATGACTCATGGTCGAGGGCATATGACTCGGGCCATTTTGGAAGGTGTTGGTTTTGGCCTGCGTGATTCCTTGGAGATCATCCGGGAGCAAAGTATTCCTATTTATGAGATTCGAGTGAGCGGTGGCGGAGCCAAAAGTGTTTTATGGCGTCAAATACTGGCTGACATTTTGGGGCTGTCCATCCATGTGGTGAATTCGGTAGAAGGACCTGCTTTTGGCGCTGCCATATTGGCTGCAGTGGGGGCTGGAGAGTTTGCCGGAGTGGAAGAGGCGTGCGGCGTGATGATCAAAACCGTGGAACAAACGGAGCCGATTGCGGCTAATATAGAAAAATACAATTCTTTATATGGGGTTTACCATCAATTGTACGGTGCACTTCAAGATTCGTTCGAAAAACTCAGTGTGATCTAAGGATGGCAGCTATATAAATGTATATAACTATATAATTATAGGAGGGGAAAAGATGGAGTATTTTAGTGGGGTAAAAAAAATTACCTATGAGGGCCCTAAATCTCAAAATCCGCTGGCTTTTAAGTATTACAATCCGCAAGAATTGGTGGCCGGCAAAACCATGGAGGAGCACTTGCGGTTTTCAGTTGCTTATTGGCATACGTTTACTCATGATGGTTCCGATCCATTCGGTAGTGGGACGATGCTAAGACCTTGGGACACCTATAGGGGAATGGATAGAGCCAAAGCACGAGTGGAAGCAGCCTTTGAACTGTTTGACAAACTGGATGTTCCTTTCTTTGCATTTCATGACCGGGATATTGCCCCGGAAGGTGCAACACTTGAGGAAACAAATGCGAATTTAGATCAGATCATTACTATGATGAAAGAGTATTTAAAGACAAGTAAGACCAAATTGCTCTGGAATACGGCGAATATGTTTACCCATCCTCGTTTTCTTCATGGTGCGGCTACTACTTGCAATGCGGATGTATTTGCTTACGCAGCAGCTCAAGTGAAAAAAGGGTTGGAAACAGGCAAGGAATTGGGAGCAGATAACTACGTATTCTGGGGCGGACGTGAAGGCTACGTAACCTTATTGAATACGGATTTAAAACTGGAATTGGATAATTTGGCGCGATTTTTCCATATGGCAGTGACATATGCCAAGGAAATCGGCTTTACCGGTCAGTTTCTAATTGAACCCAAACCGAAAGAACCGACGAAGCATCAATATGATTTTGATGCGCAAACGGCCATGGCATTTTTGCGGAATTACAATTTACAGGACTATTTTAAGATGAATATTGAAGCGAATCATGCTACGCTGGCCGGTCATACCTTCCAGCATGAATTAAGGATAAGCCGCATAAACGGTATGCTGGGATCCGTTGATGCCAATCAGGGAGATATGCTGCTAGGCTGGGATACGGATGAATTTCCCACAGACTTGTATGAAACTACGCTGGCGATGTATGAGATTCTCCAGAACGGGGGCTTGGGTAAGGGCGGTCTGAATTTCGATGCTAAGCCACGCCGGGAATCCTTTGAGCCGGAAGATCTATTCTATGCCCATATAGCAGGGATGGATACTTTTGCCAGAGGATTAAAAGTTGCTGCCCAACTAAAGGAAGATCAGGTATTTGAAAATATAATTGGGGAAAGATACAACAGCTTTAAGGGGGGGATTGGCCTTGCAATTGTAGAAGGCAAGGCAGATTTTCATACGTTAGAAGCCTATGCACTGCAGAATAAGCCAATTGTGAATCAATCGGGGCGTCAGGAACAAATCAAAGGAATTTTGAATCAGTATCTATTAGAAGTGTAATGGGCGGGAAATTGGGGAGATAGGGGCTTGATCTTAATAATAGGAGGGAATAGATTGTGTTTAAGAAAAATAGTGTGAGATTATTAATTACGGTGTTGGTCTGCATTACTTCTTTATTCATGATGGTCGGATGTACCAAGCAAGAAACGACTGCTTCCAAAGATACCTCTCAGAAGAACAAGACTGTGAAAATTGGTCTTAGTATGGATGATTTACGGCTGGAAAGATGGCAGCATGACAGAGATATGTTTGTTGCCAAAGCCAAGGAACTTGGTGCAGAAGTGGTTGTCCAATCAGCTAATGGGGATGATCAGACCCAATTCTCACAATGCGAGAATTTAATTTCCCAGGGCGTAGATATCTTGGTCATTATCCCGCACAATGGAGATGTTCTGGCGCCGATTATCGAACAGGCTCATAAGGCTGGCATTAAAGTATTAAGTTATGACCGGTTAATTACAAAATCTGATGTAGATTACTATATTTCTTTTGATAATGTGAAGGTCGGAGAATTGCAGGCTAAAGCCATTACGGACTTGGTACCAAAAGGCAAATATTTCTTAATGGGCGGTTCTCCCGTTGACAATAATGCAAAACTCTTTCGTGAGGGCCAAATGAATGTTCTCAAACCATTCATCGCTAAAGGGGATATCCAGATCGTTGGCGACCAATGGGTAAAAGATTGGCTGCCGGAAGAAGCTCTTAAGATCATGGAGAATGCATTAACGGCTAACAATAATAAGATTGATGCTGTGGTAGCTTCTAATGATAGTACTGCCGGCGGTGCCGTGCAGGCTCTAGGCGCGCAAAATTTAGCAGGAAAAGTACCTATATCCGGACAGGATGCTGAATTGGCTAGCTGCCAGAGAATCGTAGAAGGAACACAGACCATGACCGTCTATAAACCTATTAAACTTCTAGCACCTTCAGCAGCGGAAATTGCGGTGAAAATCGTCAAAGGGGATCAGATCAAAACAGATGGTGTAGTCAATAACGGCAGTAAAGATGTTCCCTCTATTCTCTTGACGCCCATAGCTGTCGATGCCAAAAATATGGCAGATACGGTTATTAAAGATGCCTATAACAAATTAGAGGATGTATACAAAAACGTTCCTAAAGACAAATGGCCTAAGTAATCACTCAAATCGCAGGTGGGGCTGTATCCCACCTGCTCAATTTGAATATGAGGGGATAAAAATGGACGATTTGATTTTGGAGATGAAGGGAATTATCAAAGAATTTTCGGGTGTGAGAGCCTTAAACGATGTATCTTTCGCTGTAAAAAAAGGTGAGATTCATGCTTTATGTGGTGAAAACGGTGCCGGTAAATCAACATTAATGAAAATACTGAGCGGTGTGTACCCCCATGGCTCTTATCAGGGGGATATTGTTTTTAATCAGGAGAAAATGATGATTGGTAACATTGCAGATGCGGAAAAAGCCGGTATTTCAATCATTCATCAAGAATTGGCTTTATTTAAAGAACTTCCCGTATACGAAAATATTTTTATCGGTAACGAAATTAGCTCTCATGGGCGTATTCATATACCAGCGATGTTGTCAAAAACGCAAGAACTTTTAAGGGAAATGAGGCTGGATGTCAATCCTTACACACTGGTAAAACAATTGGGAACAGGCCAGCAGCAGTTGGTCGAAATTGCCAAGGCGTTAGCGAAAAATGCTACGTTACTTATTTTGGATGAGCCTACAGCTTCCTTATCCGAGGGAGAAGTAGAGATTCTTATGGATATTTTGGGACGATTGAAGGTTAAGGGCGTTACTTGTATTTACATATCTCATAAACTGGATGAAGTCCTCCGATTAGCGGATACTGTGACCGTTATTCGTGACGGCCGTTCTATTGGTTCTAAACTAACCCGTACGTTAACGAAGGATGAGATTGTGGAGATGATGGTAGGCCGGGAAATTACCGATTTATATCCCAAAGAGGTACATATTACAGAGCAAGAGGTTTTTGCGGTTAAAAATTATACGGTATATGATGTAAGTGATCCCAGTAGAAAGTTAGTCGATAATGCTAATTTTTCCTTAAAACGGGGTGAAATTTTAGGCTTTGCCGGCTTAGTAGGTGCCGGACGTACGGAACTAGTATCATCAATCTATGGTTTTTATGATGGAAAATGTCATGGGGAGGTTTATCTGGAAGGGAATCTATTGTCCATTCATCACCCGAATGATTCGTTGCAGCAGGGAATCGCCATGCTGCCCGAAGATTGCAAGCGCCATGGCATCATTGAGATCATGTCTGTCAGGGAAAATATGACATTGGCTACTATTGAAAAATATCGGTTGGCAATGGATCGTATTGATGATTGTCAGGAACTAAGAGATGCAAATGATTATATAGCAAGGTTAAAGATAAAGACACCCGGATTGGATACTTGCATTAAAAACTTAAGTGGCGGTAATCAGCAAAAGGTTGTGCTGGCAAAATATTTGCTGCGTAAATTAAAGGTGCTGATCTTGGATGAGCCAACCCGCGGCATTGATGTTGGTGCAAAATATGAAATTTATAATCTGATGAACCGCTTGGCTGCAGATGGTATCGGTATTATTATGATCTCTTCTGATTTGCCGGAAGTCCTGGGAATGTCTGATCGAATACTGGTCATGAATGAAGGGCGGATAAAAGGCGAATTTTTGAATCATAAGAATTTGGATCAGGAACAAATAATGCATTGTGCTGTAGGGGGGGCTACTGCGTGACAACGGAGCTGAAGAAAGAGGCAGTTGGGATGGGCAGCGAGAAAAAAATATCCTTGGCATCCATGTTTCATTTTGATGTAAAGACATATACTATGATTTTAGCATTAGTGTCGATTTGGGTTATATTCACCATGACGACAAACGGGGATTTTCTAACCTCTAGAAACTTGTCTAACTTATTTCGACAAATGTCCATTACGGGTATTTTATCTATCGGTATGGTTTTTATCATTATTGCAGGGCATATTGATCTGTCAGTTGGGTCGCTTATGGGGCTATTGGGAGGTATTACAGCAGTTCTTAATGTTTGGCTCAAAGTGGATGGAATTTTAGCGATAGGGATTACTCTCGTCCTTGGTTTGTTGATTGGTATTTTTAATGGCTGGTTAATTGCTTATAAAAAGATACCGGCTTTTATTGTCACTCTAGGAGGTATGCTGGTATTTAGAGGTATATTAGTAGGTATGACCAAAGGAACTACCGTTGCTTCTCTTGACCCAAGTATCCGTTTTGTGGGTAATGCATATCTAGTTGACGGGGTTGGTATTTTGTTGGGCCTAATTGCTGTTGCCGTTCTTGTTTATAAGGCCCTTTCAGGTCGAAAACTACATTCCCAATACGGTTTGGCAATTCCGCCAATGTCCGTTGAAATTGCAAAAATTGCTTTTGCTGCTGTAGTAATTGGCTTACTTATTATCATTCTTAATTCTTACCAGGGGTTCCCTGTGCCGGTGCTCATTCTGGCAATCATGGCTGTTGCCTTTTCTTACGTTTTGACTAAAACCGTATTTGGCCGCCGAGTGTATGCAATTGGCGGCAATGCAGAAGCAGCTAAATTATCAGGTATCAATGTTACAAAAATGACATTGAGTATATTTGCCATCAATGGATTATTGGTTGCAATTGCCGGGGTACTGCTTTGCTCCCGCTTGAATGCAGCTTCGGTAGCAGCTGGTCAAAATGCCGAAATGGATGCTATTGCAGCTTGTGTCATCGGGGGAGCCAGTCTGATGGGCGGTGTAGGCAACGTCGGTGGCGCGATTGTCGGTGCGCTGGTAATGGCAAGCTTGGATAATGGTATGAGTATGTTAAATATAGAAACCTTTTGGCAGTTTATTGTGAAAGGGTCTATATTGGTACTAGCTGTTTGGGTGGATATCGCTACGAAAAATAAGCGATAGAGTATGAATGTAATAATGCTAAGAAAGACAAATTCCTGCAAAGTATATCAACCTTGCAGGAATTTGTCTTTCTTTTTTCATAGCATTAAAATTATAAGTCTTGCAAGTGAAAATATAAGAAATAATGAACCACAAAGGCACAATGCCGCTGCCGCGGCACACAAAGGAGTGCACAAAAAATATATAATTAGATCCCCTTTGTGTCCTTTGCGTCTTTGTGGTTCAATTCGTTTTTATATGTTTTAAAGGACTCGCAGCATTTTTTCTTGAACTCAGCGTATTAGCTTTTCAAGGAGTTTATTAGTCACCGCTTGCTTTAGTTCTCCTTTGGAAACAGGAATATCGTGTTGTTTCAGCCTTTCTAGGGCTTCTTCGCTAAGTTGCTCGGGATAGATGGTTCCATAAGCAGTTTGAATGGCGATTCCGGAAATATCCGTAGTAGTTCCTTTCTTTACAAATAAGCCTGTCATCTTCTGGAAGGCAACCCCGTAAGTTTTGCCATCGTGGATGCTAAAGTTTCCTCTCGTGACAGCTGTCTCACCCTTACCGCTGACGTGACCGTTAAAAGCAAGGGGACCTTGAACGTCTTTATCTGTTAATTGTGAACTATTAAGACCTTGTCCGTTTACATCCAGTTCATAGCTCTGATCTTCTGTCATTACAGATCCGCTAGCTGCTAAATTTCCCTGATAGGCAGTGCCTTGGACCTGTTGCAGCAGTACTTTATTGTCAGTATAACGAAAGTTCCCTGTAACGCTGTTGACTGCCATACTACTGAAACTGATTTGGGGCACACTGAAATTACCTGTGATATGAGGCTGCGTAACTGGTCCGGCAATTTGCACTTGCAAGGCTAGCGGACGCATTGCAGTTAGTCCCGATACAAAAGCGGCGGGATCAGCATCAGGCAAAGTCAAAGAAAAATCAAGGTTGTCCGTACCATCAATCCAGGAAATAGTACCTTGACCTTGTGCTTGTTGACCAGAAATCAATAGGCTTACATCTTCGAAATGCAGTCCTGTTTCGTTACTGCTGAATTTTCCTTGTCCTTCCTGTATTCCCACTTTACCATTTAATTTCAGATCAGAAAAACTGCCTTCTGCTTGATAATGTAAAGTACCTTTGGTATCCTGCTTTACTGTAATCTGTAATGGCTGTATCGTGCCTGCTTCCAGAGAATAGGCTGTATTGGCAAAAAGTTCTTTAAATTTGAGTACATCGAGAGTATCAATTTGGATGTGAAAATCTCCGGGAAGATTTTCACCCCATTGTCCGTTTACATTCACTATGCTTTGATCTGCTTTACCTTTAAGAGAAATTGTCATCTCCGGGTTGTTTTGCCAGTCAATCGTACCTGTTGTATTTTCTAATAACTGAGAAAACAGGGGGGTTTCAATATGTATTTTTCCGTCTTCTAATTCGACTTTACTGCGAAAGGGAGTCGATTCATCTTGTTCTTTTTTGAGTAAGTCATCCCAGTTAAAATGATCATTGGACTGTTTGAGCCAAAGTTCTCCTCCTTCTAAAGTCACCGTTTCAATTTTGGGTAATCCGAGGCTGCCGCCAGTCAAATCAGACCAGCGATACTGCATTTTGATTACTGGAACCTGGGCTAAAAGTGCCCCCTGCTGATCATAGAGAGAGACATTCTGGATTTTAATGCGGCCAGACAATGATAAATCAACGCTTCCCACTGTCAGCTGTCCATTGATTTGCTGGCTGACTCGCTGAATAAGGGTGTCTTGTATATCCTGTCTAATTTTAACGGCAAATACTTGCCAAAGAACAAGCACTGTACAGACCATACTTAGTACAATGAATGTGATTCGCTTATGTGCTGTTATCCAATCTTTCATGTAAGCCCCCTTTCGGCGTTAATGGCTGCCTATTTAATAATAAATATCATAAAAATTTAATTCTTGTTTTTTTGCCAGAATCCTTTTTACTTTTTACTGAAAAAAGAGGATAAATAAGATATTTTGTAAAGGATGGAAAAGAAGAGACACTTTAAAACATGTAAGACAATGTGCTTACATGTAAGACGTTTGCGGACTAAAGGATAATGAAGAGGAGTGATTTATAAATGAATACGATCCTAGTTATTTCCTGAAAAAAAATAAGAATATTTAAAAGCAGCTAAATTAAAGAACAAAATAAAATCAAAAAAATAGTAGGAAGGTATTTACAATATGAAGAGAGTATCATAATATTTAAAGATAACGATTTTCATTTTCAATAGAATGAAAATCGAAATATTATATTGTGACAGTGGTGTTATAAATTAGGACAAAACTTGCCATTAAATGAATTTAATTATCAATTATCATTATTAAATTCATTTCTTACTTATTTTTACTTCTGAATGTAGAATATGGCTGGCATAAAATTGTTTTATTTTAAAAAAAGGGGCTCCGGCATGAGATGTATCATGACTAAACGGGAAGTGAGGTATAGATTCAATGATGTTTTATAAGAGTAGTTGGCATAAAGCAATTGCTTTATCTATTTTTTTACATATTTTTCTTTGGGTAACAACTGGTTATTTGGCCTTTCGAGAACAAGATGTTTCTCTTGTCGATGAAGAGGTGATGGAACTGAGTTTAATCGATGTTCCTGGTGATGATATAGCAAAGGCGGAACCACAGGTTGCAGCAGCACCGCCGATACCAGAGGTTCCGATTGAGCCCGACCCTCCTCCAGAACCTCTGCCGCCGGTCGTTGAGGATGATATAGCGGAAACGGTAGTAGAACCTATAAAGTTGCCAGAGACAAAAGAAGTGGCTGTTGTTTCACCTGATAAAGTAAATGCTGGCGGAAAAAAAATTGGCTTTGGGACCCCACAATCGTATTAGTAAAGGTTGATCCTGTGAATCCCCCAGAGATGAAAGAAGTCGGCCGTAAGGTTAATGTTGTGCTTCGGATGCAAATTTTAAAGAATGGATTACCAGGCAAAGTATCAATAGCAGTTCCGTCTGGATATAAAAGTATTAATGATGCAGCGATAGCAGCAGCTAAAAAATGGAAATTTGAACCTGCAAAAGATAATGAAGGCAGACCAATCGTTTGTCTTACCATATTAACGATTCCCTTTACTGTAGAGTAGTGACTTTACGAAAAAAATCCACATCTTGACAATAAACATATTTAGCAGTATTATTTCTAAGTGAGAATGATTATACATATCATTTTGAAGATATTCTCATATTATACATATGAAATATTTAGATTCTAACAAATGGTGGAATGTTTCATTACTACTAAATGATAATGGATTTTATTATCACCTAATAACAATGATATAGAAGGAGGTGAAAATATGCGTAAATGGTTACTTGTCGTTATTATGGCATTTATAGTAGTTAGTCAGGGGATGGTTTTTGCAGCACCTAAATGGGATAGTGTCGTTGACAAAATAGAAAAAACGCTGGATCAGTCTCTAGTTGTGTATAAAAGCGGAGACACAGCTGGGGCCAAGAAAATAGTAAATGATGCGTATTATGGGATGTATGAAAAAGATGGCTTGGAAAAGGCAGTAAACTCGACGGTTTCCGCTAAAAGGGCCAACTTGACTGAATACAAGTTTGGCACTATTAAAAAATTAATGACCAATCAAGCGCCCGAGGCAGACGTTAAAAAGCAGATTAAAGAGATCATAGGAATGATGCGTGAAGACGTTGCTAAAATGGACGGCGGTGGTAAACAAAGCAGTTCTATGGCAACTTTTTGGCCGACTTTTCTGATTATGGTTCGTGAAGGCGCGGAAGCGATTTTGGTTATTGGTGCTATTATTGCTTATCTGATTAAGTCTGGAAATGGTCAAAAGACACAGGTTATTTATAATTATTCTGGGGCCGCTATCGTAGCGAGTTTTTTAACGGCTATTTTATTCCGCTCTGTGATTAATCTCAGTGGTGCCAGCCAGGAAATTATGGAAGGTATAACTATGCTGGTAGCGGTGTTCGTTCTTTTGTCCGTTGGACATTGGATGAACAGCAAGTCAGATGAAAAATCATGGGGGAATTATATTGAAGGCAAGGTCCAAAATTCTCTGACTAAAAATAATACTTTTTCCTTGGGAATCGCTGCTTTTTTAGCCGTGTATCGTGAGGGTGCCGAAGTAGTATTGTTCTATCAGGCACTATTTAATGATGCCGGTGATGATATGCAAATGATTTGGCTGGGATTTGGTGCGGGGTGTCTCGCTTTAGTTGTGATTTTTGCAGTAGTTCGCTATGGCAGTCTGAAGCTTCCATTGAAACCTTTCTTTCAGGGAACTAGTATTTTAATGTTTATTTTAGCAATTAGTTTTGCTGGTGGCGGAGTGAAAGAGCTACAGGAAGGAGGTTTAGTCGGAGTTACGCTTCTAGAGGGGATGCCCATGTTTGATCTTTTGGGAATCTATCCGACAGTTGAAACTCTGTTGCCACAATTCTTTCTTGTATTAATGGTTCTTGGAAATAGCATCTATCAAAAAAGAAAAAAAATTAGGGAGGTTGTATCATGAATTTGAAAAAGTTTTTATCAATGACTTTTGTTACCTTAGCAGTGTTTGTATTATCAGTAGGACAATCTTTTGCAGTCGGGTTCCAGGAATATCCTGTCGGCGATGACATCGAAGTACCAGAAGCAGGGTTTAAAGTGGCTCTTGTCTATTTTCAACCGATAACAATGGAACCAGCAGGTATGGGATTGTCGCCAGATAAATCAGATATCCATCTGGAAACGGATATTGCTGCTATTGAAGGCAATAATACCGGTTTTGGTGTTGCTGAATGGATTCCTTACTTGACTGTACACTATAAATTAACGAAAAAAGGTACTGGTGAAGTGATTGAAGGTACTCTTATGCCGATGAATGCCAGTGATGGACCTCATTATGGCGCTAATATCAAGATGAAAGGCGCTGGTACATATGATGCAGCCTTTACGATTGAGAGCCCAGCTCGTCAAAATTACATGTTGCATGTTGATAAAGAAACAGGTGTAGAAGGTCATTTCTGGCAAAAACCAGTAGTTCTACATTGGGATTTCGATTATATCCCTAGAAGTTGGTAAAAAAAAGACTGGCGGTCCGGGATGATTTTCCCGGACCTTTTTATAGTTTAAGAATTTCATAATGTCATATCCTTGCACACAAAGAAAATATTCTAGGGTGTGCTTTGTCTCTTTATATGTAAGGCTATTGTTTTTTTAGTATAGTTAAAAAATTAAAGTGGAAGGAGAAAAATATGCTGCAAAGTATACTGCAAAACATGATACCGACCATGCAAAATTTAGCTATTGCTTTTATCCCTTTAGCGATATTGCTGCCTCTGGCCAGTAAGGATCAGTCGGGAGCTTTTAAGAAGTGGATCTGGCGCGGAATCAAATGGGGAATCCTGGGGGCTGCTTTTATTGCGACTGTAAAGTTAGGTACAAAAGCCGTGAAGCGGGAAGTGTATGAAGGTTTGGTTCTTGTATTGGGGCAGATTGGCGAAATGTCACTGCTGGGATTTCTGTGGTGGAATGTCAGGCAGGGGGTTTCTCTTGATAAGTATAAACTAGCAGGTGGTGCGTCTTGTATTGTTGCTGCTGCCCTGCTGCTGTATCATGGATTGGATTTTATTCTTTTTCCAATTGAGATGATTACCTTTACCAATGAGATAATCAGCCTAGAGTTTCTCATGAAAATGATTGGATTTTTGTTAGGGGGGCTTTTGACCTGGTTGACTGGACTGGCAATTATCCGGGCTGCGAGTCTTTTGTCGACCCAAAGGATCATTGCTATTCTTGCGGCGCAACTTTTGGTAGTTATGGCAAAGCAAGCTCTTATTGTAGTGCAGATAATGGCCGTAAGAAAGATTTTCTTAACCACGAAGCAAATGACACCGATTATAGGGCCGTTGATTAATCATCAAGTTTGGTTCTTATACGCACTGTTTGCAGTTACATTGCTTTTGCCAGTGGTGTTGATGTTGCAGAGCAAGCCGGAAAAGCCTATAGGCCTTAATCCTGCTCAATATAGAAAAATACTAATGCAGACTCGCAAGAAAATGCGCTGGAGCGGAGCATTGGCTTTAGGTGTATGTGCTATGTTTCTGGTTTCAACCGTTGGTATGGTATATGCCGATGAAAAAGTCGAAATTGTTCCAGCTGTAGCGGTAGTCGCCGAAGGAGAGCAAGTTCGCATTCCTTTGGAAAAAGTTGATGATGGTCATTTACATCGCTTTTCTTATCGCTCATCAACAGGTGAAACCGTACGGTTTATCGTGATTAAAAAAAGTGGTTCTGCTTACGGTGTTGGATTGGATGCTTGTGAGATTTGCGGACCAACTGGTTATTTTGAGCGGGATAATCAAGTGGTTTGCATGCTGTGTGATGTTGTAATGAATACAGCAACCATTGGTTTTAAAGGTGGATGTAATCCGATTCCGCTGGAATACAAAGTAGATCAGGGTAAAATGATCGTACCTGCCCAGGCGTTAGAGCAAGAAAAGAATCGATTTAAGTAAAGGAGGATACGAGATGTTTTGGGAGATGCTGAAAGGAGCTCTTGTTAGACAGAGCCGGAAAATGTTTATGGTAGCCATTACCATTGCATTGGGTGTTTCGTTGACAACAGCCATGCTGAATGTGATGCTTGATGTAGGCGATAAGGTAAATCGGGAACTGAAAGCGTATGGAGCAAACATTACAGTGATTCCTCGGGCGGCATCAGTATTACGAGATGTTTATGGAATAGAAGCCAGTTCTGGAAAGACAGGGCAGTATTTGCAGGAAGCTGATGTTGGTAAGTTAAAAACTATTTTTTGGGCTAATAATATTGTTGCATTTTCTCCTTTACTAGAAACGAAGGCTACTGTCGGTTCAGATGATATAACCGTAGTAGGAACCTGGTTTAACCGACAATTAGAGCTGCCTACAGGTGAAGTTGTAGAAACAGGAATCAAAGAACTAAAATCCTGGTGGACAGTTGAGGGAAATTGGATCAATGATACTGACATTAAGGGAGCAATGGTTGGTTCTACATTAGCGCGGAAATTAAATCTTCATATTGGTGATTCGGTGGAGATTGCCTTGCCTGGAGGTACCCAGCGAGAAGCTCTAACTGTGCAGGGTATTTTTAATAGCGGTGGTGCTGAAGATGATCAAATCTTTGTAACCCTGCCTTTTGTCCAACAAGGACTAAATCTTCCAGGCAAAATTGGTAAAATAGAAGTAAGTGCTATAACAACACCAGAAAATGAATTAGCACGCAAAGCAGCTCATGATCCAAAAAGTCTTTCCCTAAAAGAATGGGAAACCTGGTATTGTACAGCTTATGTAAGTTCAATTGCTTATCAAATCGAAGAAGCTGTCGGTGATTCCCGTGCCAAGCCAGTTCGGCAAGTTGCTGAATCAGAGGGGACGATTCTGCAAAAGACCCAGCTGTTAATGCTCTTGATCACAGGACTCAGCTTAGCTGGATCAGCTCTTGGCATTTCGAATCTTTTAATGGCTAATATTATGGAACGCAGTCGGGAGTTTGGTTTGCTTAAAGCACTTGGTGCAACAGATCGAGATGTTTTACTGCTGACTCTCACGGAAATTATGACGACGGGTTTAGTTGGTGGTATTGCAGGCTATTTTTTAGGCCTGGGATTTGCCCAAATTATTGGTCACAATGTTTTTGGTACAGCCGTTGCAATTAATGGGATGGTCATTCCTTGGGTCATTATTTCAGTAATTCTAATTACTTTGGTCGGTAGCCTTCCGGCTATGCGAATGCTTTTATCGCTGCGTCCGGCAGCAGTACTTCATGGCAGGTGATAAAGATGACAAAATATTCAATGTACACGAAGATGATCTGGAATGCCTTGCTTCGCCGCAGGTCTCGCATGTTGATTGCATTATTGGCTGTGGCGATTGGCGCGACTGTTGTATCAGGGCTTGTTACCATTTATTATGATGTTCCTAGGCAAATGGGCAGGGAATTTCGCTCTTATGGTGCTAATTTATTGTTAACACCAGCTGGTGATCAACAGGTGATGACGCAAAACCTGGTTGCCAATACGACTACGCTTTTGCCGTCAGATAAGCTAATTGGCATTGCCGCGTATTTGTATGACCGTATTAAGCTAAATGAACAGCCCTTTCTAGTTGCAGGTACGCACTTCCAGGCTGTAAAGAAAGTAAGCCCTTATTGGCAGATCCGTGGTGAGTGGCCAGCGGATCAGTCTGAGGATATCGTTATTGGTGCTGAAGTGGCAGAACGATTAGAAATTGAACCAGGACAGCAAGTGACTTTGGCGGTAGCTGGTAACGAAACTGAAAAAAAGGAAAGTTGCTGGTATTCTTCGGACAGGGGGTTCGGAAGAAAACTTTATTTTTCTTGATCTGTCTTTGCTCCAACAGATGTTGAAGAAGGAAGGTGTGATTAGTATTGCTCAGGTCAGCATTACAGCTAATGAGGCAGAACTAAACACATTAACACAACAAATTGGAGAGCAAGTTCCTGGTTTAACGCCGCGTTTAGTGAAACAGGTGACCCAGTCGGAGCAAACGGTTCTTGGAAAGCTGCAAGCCCTGGTTTATTTAGTCACTATTGTAGTATTGCTGCTTACTTTAATTTGTGTAGCTACAACGATGATGGCAGTTGTTACAGAGCGACGTAAAGAGATTGGTTTAAAGAAAGCGTTGGGCGCGGAAAATCGCAGCATTATATTTGAGTTTTTAGGGGAAGGTTTGGCATTAGGAGCCTTAGGTGGCCTGCTGGGGACGGTTTTAGGCTTCTTTTTTGCTCAAGCGGTAAGTGTCAACGTTTTTGGCAGGATGATTTCATTTCAGCCCTTGATTGCGCTATTGGCATTGGTTGTTTCTATAGCAGTTACTGGCTTAGCATGCCTAATCCCAGTAAAAATTGCAACGGAAGTTGAACCAGCGATTGTACTCAGAGGCGAGTAGAGGAGGTTAATGGATATGAGTTTACTAGAATTGCATGATGTCTCGATGATTTACGGGAGTGTAAAAGCCCTTCAAGGGATTGATTTAACAGTAGAAAAGGGCGAATGGCTGGCACTGATGGGCCCATCCGGGTCTGGTAAGACGACCCTAATGAACATAATCGGTTGTATGGATAAAGCGTCCACGGGATCAATTGTTTTAGACGGTGTAGATTTCACCGATGTTACTGCAGGGAACCTGACGATGCTCAGGCGAGATAAAATCGGACTGGTATTTCAGCAGTTTCATCTGATTCCTTATTTAACAGCAGTAGAAAATCTGATGGTAGCTCAATATTATCATAGTATGCCTGATGAACAAGAAGCGTTAGAGGCTTTAGAGAGAGTCGGACTCAAAGAGAGGGCCCGTCATTTGCCTAGCCAGCTTTCTGGCGGCGAACAACAGCGAGTGTGTATTGCTCGCGCTCTAATTAACTATCCTATGTTGATTTTAGCTGATGAACCAACAGGCAATTTGGATGAAACCAATGCCAAAATTGTATTAGAATTCTTTCAGCAGCTTCATCGTGAAGGGCACACCATTATTATGGTTACCCATGATCCGAAAGTTGCCGAGCTGGCTGAACGATGCATCGTCTTGGAGCATGGTCGCATAGCCAATCGGAAAGACCGTAGAATTGTCTGCAGGGAGGAAGAAGTCTCATGAGAAGAGGGGTATCCATGGCGGCAGCAGGTGTCTTAATCGGGCTTCTCCTTGCTGGCTGCAGTAGTCAAAAAGCAAATAATGTTCATAGTGACAGTAGCCATAGTGAGCATAGCCACAGTTATAAGGATGGCACATATACAGCTAAAAGCAGCCCTGATGAACGGGGAGCAGTAGGCGAAATAACCCTTACCATTCAACAGGGGAAAATCGCTAAGGCAGACTATCGAGGAATTCAAAAAGATGGTAAGGTCAAGGATATAGATTATGGAAAGACGAGTGGGAAAATAGAAAATCCCGAATTCTATCAGAAAGCGCAGCAAGGGGTAAAAGGTGCAGCTGCCTATGGACCCAAGCTGATAGAAACGCAAAATGTGGATCGTGTAGATTCTATTTCAGGAGCAACCGTTTCTCATAAGCAATTTACTGAAGCTGTAAAATCAGCATTAGATCAGGCAAAATAGTCATTCTTCTTTTCAAAAAAATAAGCGAAGGAAATCGTAAAATCGACTTCCTTCGCTTATTCTTTACTATTTATAGAATTTTAAGTTTTGTAAGTGAAAAAACTTAAGAATTTATGAACCACAAAGGCACAATGCCGCTATTGCGGCTCACAAAGGAGAACCCGAGTAATAGAAATAGAATCCCTTTGTGTCCTTTGCGTCTTTGTGGTTGGATCCGTTCTATCTCTCTCTTTTCTCTGTATTCTCGACCTCTGTGGTTCGTTTATGTTTTAATAATTCCTAAATGTCTTTTTCAAGATGCCAAAAATGTTAACGAATTTGGCAGGGACTTTTTTTCGGGGATATTTGTTATTGGCAGGCACTAGTTCGACAAATTCATCATCAATGACATAGACGTATTTTAGCGTCGCATACAAATCAGGTGTATTTCCTGAAATTCCAACTGCACAAATCTGTCCATGATCAAAGGTACGTTGTTTTTTTATGAGTGCTAAGTCTCCATCAAAAATTTTGGCACCTTCCATGCTGTCGCCTTCTACACGTAAGATAAAAAAGTTATGAGGCTCACTATTTAGCCATTTACTTGGCAGATCTTCGTAATATTCAATGGACTCACGAGCTATGCAAGGTGCACCCGCAGGTATATGTCCGAGAACTGGAACGGCGTAAGTGGATGCTACTTCTACTGCATTTAGGGGTAAGGCGGTATCATTATCTATATTACAATGAGCAGGAAGATAGCCTGCTTGCATCATTATATCCTCGAAAGAACAATTGAGAAGTGGCGCTAATTTTCCTAAAGTTTGTGGGCTTGCTTTTTGTTCTCCCGACTCCATTCTTGATATCGTAGTATTGCTTACGCCTGAAAAGATCGAAAGCTGCCGTTGACTTTTAAAACCACTATCTTCTCTCATTTTTGAAAACCATAAGCCAAAATTCTTTAATTGTGTATTCGTTTTATCCATCATCGTAAGCACCTCTTGTTTAGTATAAACTTTTTTGTTTCGTATACGCAATAAAAAAGACGTTGCGGCAACGAAATATTTCTTTAAAAAGTTATTGCGCAAGCGATGAGGTAATGATAAGATGGTGTTGCGACTACGATACAAACAAATGAAGGAGGTGTAAACTTTGACGCGAAGAAAAGAATTAACCGTAAAACTCAATATAAAGGCATTTGAGGAGAATCAGAAAAAATATAACCTCAATGAAGAAGGAAAATGTGCCGAATGCATGGAGATTAGTCCATCTCAGCTTTGGAAGGTGAAAACGGGTATTCATGACCCAGGCAAGGATTTTATTGCAGGTGCATTAAAAGCGTTTCCTAATACTTCTTTTGATGAATTATTTTCTTTACCTGGAGTGTCGCGTCAGCGAGATGAATTCAAGATAAAGCGATATAGGAGGTGGTGCAGATTTGATTGTTTCGTTAACGACAGAAGAAACCAGGCAGATGTTTCTTTATCTTTCAAAGCAAATCATTGCAAATCAGTCATTGTTAATAGAGTTAGATAAAAAGGTTGGCGGCAAAGCCCATGGAGGGGAGATCACAAAAGGTTTTAGTGCTATAATAGATACTCTCTCACAGCAAAGACCGTTTGATATTAATGATATTTTTAAGGATAGTGGAATAGCAATGCTTAGTTCTACCAAAGGCTTCTCAGGTATTATTTTTGGTACTTTATTTTTGGGTGGAGTAAGTGGAATGCCTATTATTGATGAACTACATGTAAAACAATTGTCTGCTATATTTGATAAAGCATCACAGATCCTTAAAGCATGGGGAGCAGACCATATAGATGGTAAAATCATGATTCATACATTTGAATCAGCTATCATTGCTTTTAGTCACAGTGCCAAGGAAGGAGATACTCTTCTTCAGGCTTTGCAGGTAGGTGAGATTAGTGCTAAAGAGGCTTTGGAGCACTTGAAGCATTATCAAACTAGTTTTGATCCTGCTATATACATAAGTGAAAAAGTAGTATCCTATTATGATCCTGGTGCTGCAATTATTTGGCTTATTTTAAAATCCATGCGTGAATGGGTTGCATCATTAGAAAATGTGAGGTCGACCATGAATGCTTAGCTCCAAGGTAAAGAAAGGAATTATGAGATGATGTTTGTTTGTTAGACTCTCTACTTTGAATCCGTAGAGAGTTTTTTCTTTTCATTTAATAAGGATACCTTGGCAAAAGGAGTGCTGGTGCGGTATAGTAAAAAATAAGCATAAAGTTAGCGGATAGGAACAGAATTGCTAAGAAAGTAAAGAGGTCATCCCAAAGGTTAGAAGCTTTTTGGATGACTTTTTACAATGTTCAATACGATTTATTGGACTGTTACCCAAAGTTCACTGGCCCGAGCTGTTTCTGTGGTGTTTGGAATAATGGTAAGTTTGCCTTTACCTGGACCGATGGCTGTAAATATGGCTTTACCAGTGTCTGGGCCACCCGTTTCTTGTTTTAGTATATCGCCGAAGAAGTATTCACCTGAGGAGGTGAAGCGTGTGTTCTGGGTAAGACCTGGCGCCGGTTCAAGGATTAATTTTTGACCTACTTTTAACATCAGATTATTGGCAGATAACTGTACTTTTTCGTTATCACTGTAGTTATAGACCACTTTAATATCTTTCAGATCGTCTACTGGTTTGGTAGGAACGGTTGGAGTTGTTGGGGAGGGATTCGGATCAACAGGAGTAACTGGGTTAAGATTTGTGCATCCTCCCAGCAAAATAGCCGCTAATAGGAATAAGCCTATAGTAAGATTCGTCCATTTTCTATCTTGCATAATTTTCATAAGAACCTCCTATTGTCATTTGCAGTAGATTATGTAGATTATCTATAGATTTACCTAAAATGATGATAATATGCAAATTTTTTAACAGTATTTGATGTTTTAAGAAGGTCATTTGAATGGCAGCTATTATAATGATGTTAATAAACAATTGTTTAAAGTTTAATTTTAACTTCTATATTAAAATAGGCAGGGGATTAGAAATGGAGGAAGAATGTATATTTAATGTGGGTATAATAAAAAATTCTGCCTGCTTCTTTACCAACTTGGCACACGCCAAGTCTTTTCTTATAAATAGAGACAGTATAGGTGTTAAAGATGGAAAACGATGAGATTTTATGAACCACAAAGGCACAATGCCGCTGCTGCGGCACACAAAGGAGTGCACAAAAAAATATAAATAAAACCCTTTGCGTCTTAGTGGTTCAAAAAGTTTTATCTTTTTGACCGTGCAGTGTTTTTCTTATTATCATTCTTAGGTAGATATTCTTGTATCAGGAGGAGGATAATTATGGTTCGCTTTGGTGTAGTAGGTACGAGTCGGATTGTTGATGATTTTATTCGGTGTGCTAGACTGCATAGTGAATTTTCCTTAGATGCTGTTTATTCCAGAACGGAAGAGCAGGGGAGGCTTTTTGCAGAACGACATGGGGTGAAAAATCGGTTTACTAATTTACAGGAGATGGCCCAGAGCAATGAAATCGACGCAGTATACATAGCGAGTCCTAATTCTTTGCATGCCAAGCAAGCTGTACTATTTATGTCTCATGGCAAGCATGTGCTTTGTGAAAAACCCATTGCTTCTAATCGCAAGGAACTATCTATGATGGTAGAGTCTTCTCAGCAGCATCAGGTGCTATTGATGGAGGCGATGAAAAGTACTTTTTTGCCAAATTTTCAGGCTGTTAGGCAAAACCTTCATAAAATCGGTGCGGTGAGAAAATTCTTCTCAAACTTTTGTCAATATTCATCTAGATATGACGCCTATAAGACGGGAGAAATACCAAATGCCTTTAATCCTCTATTATCTAATGGTTCGATCATGGATATTGGCGTTTACTGTATCTATCCTGCTATCTATCTTTTCGGCAAACCAGAGAAGGTGATAGCGAATGGGATTATGTTAGACTCTGGCGTTGATGGTGCAGGCAGTATTGTTCTTCGCTATCCTGATAAGGAAGTTATCATATCTCATTCGAAGATTACCAATTCCCAAGTCAGCAATGAAATACAGGGAGAAGAAGGCATAATTGTAATTGATAAAATATCAACACCGAAAGTGGTAAAAATCTTTTATAACAATGGTTCAAGTGAGGATATTGGGCAAGAACAATGTAATGATTTTATGTATTATGAGGTAGATGAGTTTATTCATTTAATAAACAATCATAAAATAGAATCAAATATTAATTCCTTGCAGCTATCCTTAGATGTAATGGAAGTTATAGATGATTGCAGAAAGCAAATCGGTCTTATCTTTCCAGCAGATGTGTAAAAATATAGGCGCGACTAAATACAATATCATTGTTGTTTGGCAAAAATGACGAATTTCTACAAAGACATTGGTTTTTGACTCATGTCTTGCCTTTACAGTTTTACATATTTCATATATATTATGTCTTATACCCTTGTAATGGGACGCAATTATCTAAGTATCTAAGTATAATATAAGAGAATGATGGAGGTGAAAGGTATGGCTATAAAAACCATAGGAAAGCATTGTAAAGGCTGTGGAGTTTGTGTAACTTTCTGTCCTAAGCAAGTATTAGGGTTAGATGCTCTAGGAAAGATTACAGTTGTAGATGAAACAAAATGTATTACCTGTAAACAATGTGAAATGCGTTGTCCTGATTATGCAATATTTGTAGAAAAAAAATAGGGGAGTGATTTATAAGTGGCAAAGGTACTGCTCTTGCAAGGAAATCAAGCTTGTGCTGAAGGTGCGATCGCTGCGGGTGTTACGTTTTTCGCAGGTTATCCGATTACACCATCAACGGAAATTGCTGAGATAATGGCAAAACGCCTGCCAGAAGTTGGTGGCAAATTTATTCAAATGGAAGATGAGATTGCAGGCATTGGAGCGATTGTTGGTGCTTCTCTGACTGGTAAAAAAGTGTTGACTGCTACAAGTGGTCCTGGTTTTTCTTTAAAACAAGAATTTATTGGATATGCAACGATTGCAGAAGTTCCGATTGTAATCGCCAACGTACAGCGGGTAGGTCCGAGTACTGGACAACCGACAGCTCCTGCCCAAGGAGATATGATGCAGGCAAGATGGGGAACCCACGGTGATCACCCTGTTATTGCCTTGACTCCAGCAAGTGTGCCAGAGTGCTTTACTCTGACCATTAAGGCTTATGAACTATCAGAAAAATATCGCATGCCTGTTCTATTAATGCTAGATGAAATCATTGGACATATGCGTGAAAAAATAGAGATTCCTGATTATGATACCATTGAAAAACCTGTCCGCAAGGGGCCAAGAGTAAGACCTAGTGAGTTTAAAGCCTATGAGCCGGATAGTGATGGTGTACCTCCTATGGCTGATTTCGGTACAGGCTATCGCTATCATGTAACGGGCTTAGTACATGATGAAACAGGTTTCCCGAATGGGTCCCCTGCAGCCACAGAAAAACTCCTTAAAAGGCTGCATGAGAAGGTAGAACGTGATATTGATAAAATCACTATGTATGAAGAATATAAACTGGATGATGCTGAAATTGCGATTGTGACCTATGGGGGAACTGCGCGTTCTGCATATGCAGCGATTGATATGGCTCGTGAAGAAGGTATTAAGGTTGGCATGTTCCGCCTAATTTCCGTATGGCCTTTCCCTGAGAAAGAGATTGCCCAATTGGCCCTAAAAGTGAAAGTGATTGTTGTTCCTGAGCTTAACTACGGTCAAATGGTGGGTGAAGTCAAAAAAGCTGCGGAAGGCAAAGTGCCAGTAAAACCAATGTCTAAATATGATTCTGAGCCAATTTCACCAAAAGAATTATTAGCATTTGTGAAAAATCTTTAATTTAGGGAGGTAAAATAGATTGGAAAAATTAATTGAAAAATACTATCGCCCTCGCTTGCCGCATATTTGGTGTCCGGGCTGTGGTAATGGTATTGTTACCAGTTCTATTATAAAAGCGATTGATAAACTAGGACTTGACCAGGATAAAACCGTAATTGTATCCGGTATCGGCTGTTCTTCAAGAGCATCAGGTTATTTAAATTTTGATACGGTTCATTCGCTGCATGGTCGTGCTTTGCCTGTGGCTACGGGTATTAAACTGGCTGACCCTGAACTAAATGTAATTGTTATTACTGGTGATGGAGACGGCACTGCCATTGGCGGCAATCATTTCATTCATACTGCTCGCCGTAACATTAATTTAACGGTTATTTTATTCAATAACAACATTTATGGCATGACAGGCGGTCAATATTCACCACTGACGCCAACGGATAGTAAAGCAACAACTGCACCTTATGGCACCTTAGAACGTGCTTTTGATATAGCAGAATTAGCAAAAGCTGCTGGCGCTACATACGTAGCTCGGGGTACGGCTTTTCATGCCAATATGCTAGTGGACGTGATTGCCAAGGGTATTAGTCATGATGGATTTTCTTTGATCGAGGCCGTGACCCAATGTCCGATTTATTTCGGTCGTCAAAACAAAAAAGGTGATGCATCTGCGATGCTTAAAACCCAGCGTGACAATGCGGTTACTGTAGAAGCAGCTAAAAAATTAAGTCCGGAACAACTGGAAGGAAAATTCAAAATCGGTGTACTGCATCAAAGTGAGGCACCGGAATATACAAAACAATATCAAGCAATTATTGATAGAGCACAGAAAGGAGCTAAATAATATGATTGAAATGCGTTTATCTGGCTCTGGCGGACAGGGATTAATTTTGGCAGGTATTATTTTGGCAGAAGCAGCATTACTTGATGGCAAGATGGCCATTCAGTCTCAGTCTTATGGACCAGAGGCAAGAGGTGGTGCTAGTAAATCAGAAGTTATTATTTCGGAAAAAGCAATCCACTATCCAAAAGTAACCAACCCTAATCTTGTTTTGGCAATGACCCAAGAAGCGGTGGATAAGTACTCAAAGGATTTACCTGCTGATGGCATATTGATGATTGATACAACCTTTGTTAAAAAAGTACCAGATCATTTAAAAAATGTATATCATCTTCCCATTACGGAAAAAGTGACAGCAGAACTTGGAAAGGCATTATTTGCAAATATTGTTGCTTTAGGGGCGATTGTAGCCACAACAAAAGCAGTGAGTGTTGAATCCATTACAACAGCGATTCTTCACAGAGTTCCAAAGGGAACAGAAGACATTAATAAACGTGCTCTTGAACTTGGCATAGCGTTAGTTGCTAAATAAAGAGAGGTTAGTTTCATGCAAAAGGAAGCAGCATCTTTTAGAGGCTGCTTCCTTTTATAGTTTTATTGATAAATAGAATATATAGTGTTACAGCGTTTTCTTATTATTTTTAATTATAGAAATTATAAGTTTTATAGGTGAGAAAATATAAGACATTATGAACCACAAAGGCACAATGCCGCTGATGCGGCACACAAAGGAGTACACAAAATAAGTTGTAAATAGAACCCTTTGTGTCCTTTGCGTCTTTGTGGTTCCGGTCTAACCCCCTATTTTTAGACATGAGCCTTAACATATCTCATTCAATCGCA